>CAYFYD010000387.1:0-4436 GCA_964347195.1 uncultured Ectothiorhodospiraceae bacterium | reverse complement strand
GCGCGCGGCGATACGCGCGCGACGGTTCGGGTGAGCGGCGAAGAGGGGGGGGACGAGCTCGCGCAGATCGCCCGCGCGGTGAACGCGTTCCGAACCCAGACCCTTGCGTTGCGCCGGCACCGGCGCCGCGCTCGGCGCCGGCGGCGGCAGCAGGAGCGCTTCATCCGCGACGAGATGACCCGGCTCGCTTCCACCCTGAACGAGGAAGCCCGGAAGGACATCCTCGCCGACCTCGAGGAGCTCGAGGCTCCGCCCGAGGCTGCCCCGAACGACGGGGCCGGGGGGGGTGCGAACGAGGAGGACCGCGACCTCCAGATGATGGGTCTCGCCTTCCAGAAGATGACCAATCGGGTGGCGAGGCAACAGGATCGGCTCACCGCGCTCGTGGCGGAGCTCCAGGAAGCGCTCCGGACCAGGACTGCGTACCTGGCGGTCCAGCGGGAGCTCCAGCTCGCGACCCGGGTGCAGCGCTCTTTCCTCCCGGGGGATCGATTCAGCGCCCCGGGGATCGAGATCCATGCCGCCATGCACACCGCCAAGGAGGTGGGGGGCGATTTCTACGATTTCTTCGTCCTCGACGAGCACCGGGTCGGAATCGTGATCGGCGACGTGGTAGGAAAGGGCGTGCCCGCCTCGTTGTTCATGGCGGTCACCCGCACCGTGATTCGCGCCACTGCACGGCACCTCGAGGAGAGTCCCGGCCGCTGCCTGCAGATAGTCAACGACACGCTGGTGGACACTGCTCGCGGAGACGTCTTCGTCACTGTTTTCTACGGCGTGTACGATCGGCGTGACGGGAGCCTCGTCTACGCCAACGGCGGTCACAATCCCCCGATGCTGGTGCTTCCTCCCGGACGGGCCGAGCGGCTCGCCCTGACCGGCGGCGTGGCGCTCGGGATGTTCGACGGCCTCTCCTACGACGAAGGGCGGGCCGCAGTGCCGCCCCGGGGGAAGCTCTTCCTCTACACCGACGGAGTGACCGAAGCCGCCAACGTTCAGGAGGACGAGTTCGGCGACGAGCGCTTGACGCGCAACCTGGTCGCGAGCGCGGAGCGTGGTCCCGGCGACACGATGGAAGATGTGTTGCGGGCGATCGAGGGCTTTGCGGGGACGGCGCCCCAGTTCGACGACATCGCGATGCTGATCCTCGGGCGGGACGCGCCAGCCGACACCATCATCGTCCGCCGCTTTTCGCTGCGCAACGAGCGCTCCGAGATCCCGCGCCTGGCCCGGGAGATCGAGGCATTCGGGGAGGCCGGCGGGATCGGACCCGGCGACCTCGGGCGCCTCCAGCTCGCCCTCGAAGAGGCGGTGACCAACACCATCGACTACGGGTTACCCGTGGGCGGCGTCTACGAGATCGACATTCGCGCGACGATCGAGGACGGGGTCGTGGAGGTGGCGATGGAGGACGATGGCGTGGCCTACGATCCCCTGGCGGACACCCCGGAGTTCGACCCGAACCAGAGCATGGAGGAGCGCAGGATCGGCGGTATCGGGGTGCATCTGGTGCGCTCCCTGATGGACGAGGTGGACTACCTGCGCGTGGGCGACCGCAACCGGCTCACGGTGCGCAAGCGGATCGGAGCCTGAAGGAAGACCGGCCCGGGGACGCGCGCCGGCGGCGCTCGCCCCCCTGAGCGGTATTCCCGGAAACCCGAGACCTGGTCCGCATCTCACCGCGACCTTCTACTGCGGACGCCGGAACCTCTTCCGCCGGCACCCCCTCAGCGTCCCGTGCCGCCCAGATCTTCCTCGTCGATCCAGTGCCCCCAGTCGCGCTTGGCGGCGAGGTAGCGGCGGTTCGCATCGTTGACCCCGACCACGAGTTTGGTGGGGGAGAGGGAACGCAGTCCCCGCGCGCGCAGATCGTCGACCTTTTTCGGGTTGTTGGTCAGCAGGCGCATGGGCCGGTCGCCGAAGAAGTGGAGCAGCAGAGAGGCGGCATCGCTGAAGTCGCGCGAGTCGGCGGCGAGTCCCAGTGACCGGTTCGCCTGATAGGTGTTCTCGCCCGAATCCTGCAGGATGTAGGTGGCCGCCTTCGCCCACAGGCCGATGCCCCGGCCCTCGTGTCCCGCCATGTACACGATGGCGCCACCGCCCCGCTCCCGGACGATGCGGTCGATCGCGGCGAGAAGCTGGGGGCCGCACTCGCAACGCTGCGATCCGAACACGTCCCCGGTGAGGCAGCTCGAGTGCACGCGCACCAGGGGTGACTCCGCCGCCTGCGGTGCGCCGTAGAGCAGTACGCTGTTCACCGCCATCGACGCGGTGAGCGCCGCAAAGAGACGTTGCCGGCCCTCGTTGCGCAGGGTGCGGGCGAGCTCGTCCACCCGGTCGAGCTCGGCCGAGCGCACCGTCGCGTACCAGTCGAAGACCAGCTCCCGGTCGTCCAGGGTGACGGGCAGGGGAATCGGCCCGAGGACGTCGAGGGTGCGCCGGGCGCCGTCGCTCGCAGCGCAGGACAGGTCCACCCGTCTGCCTCCGGCATCGATGCGCACGAGGTGACCTCCGGCGATGAGCCGCGTCCTGACGCCCGGGTCGATGTAGGTGAACACCGGCGGTCCTCTCCTGCCCGCTTTCGAAACGCGGATCTTGCCCGAGTCGTCCCCGGCACGATAGCCGCCCGATCGGCGAGGCGGGGCCCCTCCCGCTCTCGGGCGCAGGGCACGCATCGAGCTCCCGCGGGCCCCTCTCCTGGCTTCCCGCCGGCATGGGACTTCCCGCCACGACCTTCCTTCCCCGACCGCGGAGCGGCTCTCCTCCTTGGCGCGTTGTCGCGGGGAAGGCTAAGTCCGTTCCCGCTCCGCCGCTTCGATGCTGCGGGCGAGGCGGGCGATGCCTTCGTGGATGTCGGGCACCCGGGCAAAGCCGAAGGCGAGGCGGATGCAGGGCCCGCCCTTGCCCTCGACGTGAAAGAGCGCGCCCTGCGAGAAGCTCACCTCCCGCTCCGCCGCGATCGCCTCGATGCGGGCCGGGTCACTGCCCTCGGGAAGGCGGACCCAGATGAAGAGCCCGCCCGGTGGACGGGACCACGAGCAGGTGTTTCCGAGCTCGGCCTCGAGCGCTTCCAGCATCGCGTCGCGCTTCTTCACGAGGGCCCGGTTCGCCATCTCGACGTGCTCCCAGAGCCGGTCCCCGAGGTACTCGGCGGTGACCGCGGAGGCGAGGGTGTTCGGGCCGGCGTCGTGCCGCCGCTCGACGATACGATCGAAGAGCGCGTCGGACGACGCGGTGAGATAGCCGAGCCGGACCCCGGGGGCGAAGATCTTCGAGAGCGAGCACAGGTACACCTGACGGGGTCCGTCGTCGAGAGCGTAGAGGGCGGGGACCTTCTCCCCCTCGTAGTGCACGTCGCCGTAGCAGTTGTCCTCGACCACGACGCAGCGGTGGGTCCGGGCGACGCGCAGCAGCTCGAGGCGCCGCTCGAGGGGCATTACCGCGCCGGTCGGGTTCTGGTAGGTGGCGAGGACGTAGATGAAGCGCGGGCTGCGGCCTTCGTCCCGGAGGCGCAGGAAGGCGTTGTCGAGCGCGTCGGTGCGCATCCCGCGGCCGTCTATCGGTACTCCGACCATCTCGATGCCGAGGTCGCGGTAGGCGCTGATGGTGCCGGAGTAGCAGTACTCCTCCATCAGCACCACGTCGTCTCGCCCTTCGCACAGCGCTTCCGCGACCAGGGTGACCGCCTGCATGGAGCCGTTGGTGAGCGCGATCCGCTCGGGGTCGAGGCGCACCCCCTCGCGGTCGAGCTCGCGCTGCGCCATCAGACGCCGCAGGCCCTCGTGCCCGAGCGACCCCGGATAGGTGTTGAGCTCGACTCCGTGGCTGCGCACCGCGCGTGCCGCCGCCTCCGCCAGCGCCTCGGTCGGGAAGGTCTCCGGGTTGGTAGTACCGGTGCTGAAGTCGAAGGGTCCCATGGTGCTCCTCGCCCCGAAGCTCGCGCGGCCTCGCCCCTCCATGCTGCCCTGAAACGCGCCGGAGCGAAATCCGGCGGCGCGGCTGCCGGGGGGGTGAGCGCACGTTCCGGCGCTGCACGCTGCCTCGTTTCACGCCGGCCGGACCCGGCCGGCTTCATCAGATTCATGAGCGCGCCTCGCCGAGGAGCGCCTCGAGCTCCGCAATCCGTGCTTCCGCGACTTGACGGGCCGCGGCTTCCCGCTCGGCTCGGGACTCCGCCGTCCGGCGCGCGACAGCTTCTTTCCGCCGAGCATTGGCTTCCTCCCGGCGGGCGTTGGCTTCCTCCCGGCGGGCGGCCTCCGCCTCGGCATGGCTGAGCAGAGTCTCACCCGTCGCGGGGTCGCGGAAGCGCATCTCTCCGCCCCGCGCGCGCAGCTCGAGCCCCAGCGTCTCGCTGCTCAGGGTCAGCGCGCCGTCCGGCGAGGCCACCGGCAGCTTGCGCACGTAGGCGCCCCCGGCCAGGCGCAGGCCCTGGAGCA
>CAYFYD010000386.1:0-4445 GCA_964347195.1 uncultured Ectothiorhodospiraceae bacterium | reverse complement strand
GCGGTCGGAAATCCCTTCGGGCTCGGCGGCACCGTCACCGCGGGCATCGTGTCCGCACGCGGCCGGGACATCCGCTCCGGCCCCCTGGACGACTTCCTGCAGATCGACGCCCCCATCAATCGCGGCAATTCGGGCGGCCCCCTGTTCGATACCGCCGGCCGCGTCGTCGGCGTCAACACCGCCATCGTCAGTCCGAGCGGCGGCAACGTGGGGATCGGCTTCGCCATCCCGGCCCTCCAGGCGCAGCAGGTCATCGACGACCTCGCGACGACGGGCAAGGTCGAGCGCGGCTGGATGGGAGTGCAGATCCAGACGCTCACCGAAGACATCGCGAGGAGCCTCGGCCTCGAAGGGACGGAAGGCGCGCTCGTGACCGACGTGTTCGAGGACAGCCCCGCCGAAGCGGCGGGAATGCGGTCCGGCGACGTGATCCTCGAGTTCGCGGGCGCAGCGGTACCTTCATCGCGCCGCCTGCCCCACTTGGTCGCGCAGGCGGAGACTGACGAACGGGTGGAAGTGGTGGTCTGGCAAGACGGCGAGCGCCGGTCTCTCAGCCTGGTCGTGGGCCTGCGTCCCGGGACCGAGGCGCTCGCGGGCGCCTCGCCCGCCCGCGAGGACGACGAGGAGGGGAAACAGCCCTCCATCGGTCTCGAGCTCGCCACACTCACCCCCCAGCTCCGAGCCCGATACGAGCTGCCCGAGAGCGTGGAGGGCGCACTGGTGGTCGATGTGGACGCCGCCGGAGCCGCGGCGGAAAGAGGTATCCGCGCGGGCGACGTCATCGTACGTGCCGGCAACCGGCCGGTCGCTTCCCCCGCCGACGTGTCCGAGGCGCTCACTCGCGTCACCGAGAGCGGCGGGGACGTGCTGCTGCTGCTGGTCGAGCGCGAGGGCGCGAGGCAATTCGTCGCGGTGCCGAAGCGCTAGCCAAGGAGTAGTACTCGAGCTTCGGGGCTCGTTGACCGGAACGGACTTCCGCTTTCGCGGGAATGACGGGAGGGGGCGCGAGAATGACATTGTCCGGGCAAGACGCGTCACTTCCACGGTAGCCGCCAATCCCTCCATAGTGGTCATTCCCGCGGAAGCGGGAATCCATTGCCTGATTCCAGCATTGCAAATCCTGAAGCTCGAGGTGGTCACCATGTCGAAGTGGCTCGAGGGAGCACGCCCGTTCACCGCTTTGGTGTCGGCGTTCGCAGCAGGAGATCGGTGAGAAATGCGGGCTTGGCCCGGTCCGGCCGGATGACCCGTCGAGAGCCCCGCTCGCGATGCACGTTCTGGTCATCGAAGACGATCCCCACACCCGCGCCTATGTCGCCAAGGGGCTGCGGGAGAGCGGCTACGCGGTGGACGAGGCGGCCGACGGGCGCGAGGGGCTCTACATGGCGATCGAGGGCGACTACGATGCCGCGGTGGTGGACCGGATGCTGCCCCGGCTCGATGGGCTCGCCCTCGTGCAGGCCCTGCGCGCCGCCGGGCAGAACCTTCCGGTGCTCATCCTGAGCGCGCTGGGAGAGGTGGACGACCGGGTGGCAGGGCTCAGGTCGGGGGGCGACGACTACCTGGGAAAGCCCTTCGCCTTCGCCGAGCTGCTGGCCCGCCTGGAGGCGCTCCTGCGGCGCCGGGAGCGCGATGCCGCCGCCACGCACTTGAAGCTCGCCGACCTCGAGATGGACCTCCTCACCCGCAGCGTCAAGCGCGCCGGCATCCCGATTCGCCTGCAGCCGAGAGAGTTCCGGCTTCTGGAGTTCCTGATGCGGCGGGCGAACCAGGTCGTGACCCGTACCATGCTGCTCGAAGGGGTGTGGGAGTATCACTTCGATCCTCAGACCAACGTCATCGACGTGCACGTGAGCCGTCTGCGGAGCAAGATCGACCGGGGCTTCGACCGCCCTCTGCTGCACACGGTGCGCGGCGCCGGCTACCGCCTGAGCGCGTCGCCGGGCTGATGCAGGACGCCTCCTCCGGGCGGGCGGCCAGCGCGGGGAGGCGAGCTCGAGAAACGGCGACGCGGGAACCGCGCCCCGATCTGCGCGTCCTGCGCAGCTCCACCTTTCGACTCGCGCTCGTCTACGCCGCGCTCTTCGGCGCCTCCGTGCTGGTGCTGCTCGCGTTCATCTACTGGTCCACCGCCGGCTACATGACACGCCAGACGGAGGCGGCCATAGAAGCCGAGATCGGCACTTTCGCGGAACGCTACCGCTCCACCGGCATCCGGGGGCTGAAAGCCCTGATCGAAGAACGCCTCGGAAGCGATGCCTCGATCTACCTGCTCACCGATCCCGCTTACCATCGGATGGCCGGCAACATCGTGGGCTGGCCTCGGAGCCCGCACCAGAAGGACGGCTGGTTCGAGCTCCAGTTCCGCCGGGACAACGATGTCCTTCAGCTCGCTCTGGCGCGGACCTTCACGCTGCGCGGTGGTTTCCACCTCCTCGTCGGCCGCGATGTGCGCGCCCTCACCCGGACCAGGCGCCTGATCACGCGCACGCTCGTCTGGGGCCTCGGTCTGACCGTGCTGCTCGCCCTCGCGGGGGGCGCGCTGATGTCGCGGAGCACCGCGCGGCGCATCGAGGCCATACACCGCACGGGACTCGAGATCATGCGCGGCGACCTCTCCCGGCGGATCCCGCGAGACGGCAGCCTCGACGATTTCGACCGGCTCGCGGCCCACCTGAACGAGATGCTCGACCGGATCGAGACTTCCATGGACGAGGTGCGGGAGGTCACTGACAACATCGCCCACGATCTGCGCACGCCGCTCAGCCGCCTGCGCAACCAGCTCGAGAGCTTGCGGGAGCGTCCCGGTGGGGACGCGGTCGGCGTGGCAATGGAGGAAGCGGATCGCCTGCTCGCCACCTTCAACGCGCTGCTGCGCATCGCCCGGATCGAATCCGGGGTCCTGCGATCGGGATTCGGCGAAGTGGACCTGACGGTGCTGCTGCGCGACCTCGCGGAGCTCTACGAGCCCGCCGCGTCGGAGAAAGGCCAGCAGATTGTGGCCGAGCTTCCCCCGCAGGCGCGGGTGCCGGGAGATCGCGATCTGCTCGTTCAGGCCTTCGCCAACCTGCTCGACAACGCGATCAAGTACTCGAGCGAGGACGGAAGCGTCACCGTCCGGGTGGAGCAACGCCCGGGAGGGCCGACCTGCGTCGTGGTGTCGGATACCGGTCCCGGGATCCCGGCGGGCGAGCGCGAGGCCGTCAAGCGTCGCTTCTACCGCGGAGAGAGCAGCCGCACCACCGCGGGCAGCGGGCTCGGCTTGAGCCTGGTCGACGCGGTGGCGCGGCTCCACCGGGCCGAGCTCGAGCTCGGCGGTGACGAGCGCGGCCTCGATGTGCGGTGGTGCTTTCCTCACTCCGCCGCGCCGGCGAAGTCCCGGCGCTCGCGTGCATAGGCCGCGACACGGCCGATGAGGCGATCCATGTCTGCGCGCAGGCGGCGGAAGCCCGCGTGCCTGGCGACCCGCCGTTCGTCCATGTAGAGGGCCCGGTTCACCTCGATCTGAACGCTGTGGCGCCCCTGGGCGGGAGCCGAGTAGCGGCGCACGAGCTCGACCCCCCGGTAGGGGTCGTTGAGCGCGACGTGGTAGCCGAGGTCTCGAATCGTCTCCGCAACGAAGCGGGTGAAGTGCTCTCCGGCGCTGCTTCCGTCCCGGTCACCCAGGCAGAAGTCGAGGCTTCGCGAAGAGGTCCTTCCCGGCGCGGGCGCCTTCATGGAGTGGCAGTCGAGGTGGTAGACCACCCCCGCGCTGCGTCGTGCCGCGTCGAGCGCCCGTCGCAGCGCCCGGTGGTAGGGCCAGTAATACGCGTCGAGGCGATGGCGGACATCGGCTGCCCGGAGCTTGCGTTGGTAGAAGAGGCCGGCAGAGTCGCGAGTGGCGATCAGCCCGATGCCGAGCCGGGCCTTTTCGGTGGGAGCGAGCGGTCCGGGCCAGTCGTCCGCCAGCATCGACGCGTCGAGGTCGAGAGGGGAGCGGTTGACGTCGATGAAGGCACGTGGGAACAGGGCGCGCAGCAGCGTTGCCCCATGCCCCGGCGCGCCTGCGAAGAGCTCGTCGACGAAGGCGTCCGCGCTCATGCGCCAGCGTCGCGCCAGGGCGGGATCGAAGCCCTCCGGGGGTACGTCCCCACTGTGCGGAGAATCGATTACCAGCGGGACGGCTTCTCCGCCGGGCACGAGCAACTCGAGCACTCCCTCGATGCGCTGCGAGGAGGTCACCCGCGAGCTGACCCGGCGTCCGGATCGAGGCTGCCCTGATTCACTGCCGGTGGTCGATCTCCGCTTGGGCGGGGATGGCGAAGGCCGCTCTGCCATCGACCTGAAGTGACCTCAGTTCCTTTCTCGGGTCCTGGAGCCGTCCATGGGCGCACTCGCTCGCCTTGGGCGTACCTGATTACGTACGAAGCTCAGCTTTCGACCGCCGGGCCGCGCATTCCCGAGCT
>CAYFYD010000385.1:0-4460 GCA_964347195.1 uncultured Ectothiorhodospiraceae bacterium | reverse complement strand
GCGGCGGAGACGATCACGTTGACGCAACAGGCATAGAGCTCGTCCACGAGGTGGACGAAGCGCAGTGCCTCGTCGTGGCGATCGTCGTCCAGCACCGGGATGCCGGCGATCAGCACGGTGTGGAAGCGCCGCGCGATCTCGATGTAGTCGGCGCTGGAGCGCGGGGGGGCGCACCGGGTCGCCAGGGCGACCCCGGCGAGGCCTGCGGCGCCCCGGCGGGCGGGCCCTCCGCGCCGGCCGACGTCGAGGACCGCCCCTTCCTCCGTCTCGGAAGGGTTCAGCGCCTCGAAGCAACGGGCCAGTCCCCGCGAAGCCCGGTCGCCGAGCGGCCAGTGCCAGGTGTCGGCCCGTTCCAGAACCCGGAGACGGTAGTCGATGCCGCCATCGAGGCGCAGGACCGAGGTGTGGGTCTTGATGAGCTCTATCGCGGGCAGGAAGCGACTGCGCTGCAGCCCGTCCCAGTAGAGCCGGTCCGGCTCGACGTTGGACGTGGCAACCAGGGTCACCCCTCGCTCGAAAAGACATCCGAACAGGCGCCCGAGCAGCATCGCGTCGGTGATGTCGCTCACCTGGAACTCGTCGAAGCAGACGATCCGGGTGTCCGCCGCGAGGTCGTCGGCCACCAGGCGGAGCGGGTCCTGGTGCCGTCCGAGCGCCTCGAGCTCTCCGTGGACATACTGCATGAACGTGTGAAAGTGCACCCGCAGCTTGGAAGAGAGGGGCAGCGAATCGAAGAACGCATTCATTATCAGGGTCTTGCCCCGACCGACGCCTCCCCACAGGTAGATTCCCCGAACCGGTGCCGCGCGCCGGGATCCGAGCAGCCCGAGAATGCGACCCGGACCCGGCGCGGGACGGGGCCCGCTCAGCATGCGTTCGTGGAGGTCCTGAAACGCGTCCAGGGCCCGGAGCTGGGCGTCATCGTGACGGAGCCGTCCCCGCTCGATTTCCCGCGCGTAGCGCTGATGCAGAGAGAGCGGGCGCGGCGCAGCGCCGGTGCCGCAGGAGGGGACGCCGGCTCGATGCGGCGGTGCCCGGAATCGGCTTCCCCTCGCTCTCACCTCCACGATTGTCGGCGGAAGCGGCCGGAATGAGAAGCGTCGCCCGGCGCGTGGAAGGGTCGTTTCACGCTACGCTGCCAGGCCGGATTCAATAGCTCGGAGGGCGAGCCCCGGACGAGTCCGGCCAAGTGGCGGCTTCCGCTGAGCCCACGGACTGCCGTGACGGCACTGGTGAGAGTGCTCCGGTCCCTCTGGAGCGGATGCTCACCCAGCGTGAAACGGCTCGGGAGCGTGGCGGAACGACTCTCGGTGCGCAGTGCGGGTCTCACCCGGGAGCGGCGGTCGCTCCGTGCCTCGGCCGGCCGGAGCCGCTGCCGCCAGAGGTGGGCAGGTGGCGGCCCTCGCCCTCCCCCGCCGACGGCGAGCGTGGCACCGCAGGGGCGAGAGTCGCTGCGAAGCGGGGTCGCTCCACCCACCTCCCGCCGTGGAAGCGGATCAGCCGCGGCCAGACCTCGGCCGGATCGATGTCGAACAGGTGCTCGGAGCGGCCTGGAGCAACGTGCCAGTCCCCCCGTTCGATCTCGGCCTCGAGCTGGCCGGGCGCCCATCCCGAATAGCCCGCGTACACCACGAAGCGCACGGACTCCACCTCTCCGGAAGCGACGAGGGCCCGAAGCGGATCGAGAGTCGAGCTGCCGAAGGTGTCCGCGAGGATTTGCTCGGTGCCGGGGGGACGGTGTTCCGCCCGCATCAGCATGAACACGCGGTTGCGCTCCACTGGTCCCCCCGAGCGGATGCGCTCGCCTCGGTCCACGAGCCCCTCGAGCCCGCGCACGACGCGGGTGAGAGACACCCCGGTGGGACGATTGATGACGAGCCCGATTCCGCCCTGCCGGGCATCGTGGTCCAGAAGCAGCACCACTCTGCGGGCGAAGGTGGGCTCCACGAGCTGCCGCGATGCGATCAGGAACTTCCCCCGCGCCGGCGCCTCTCCCGATGCGCTCCGGGCGGGCGCCGTCGCGCGGGCGCCGGCGCCAGGCTCCGAAGCAGGCGCCGCGCGCGCGGAGGAGTGGACGAGCGCAGCCGCGACCAGACAGAGGAGGCCGGCCGCGCGAAGGACCGCAAGGCGCACCCGCCGCCCTCCCTCGCTCGGGCTCCCGATCCGGACGGGAGCCGTCGCCGTCCACCGGCCTTCGCTCCCGCGGCCGGTACGGGCCCGGAAGCCAGGGAGTTTCCCCTCGAGCTTCGAGATTCGTCGGCCGAAATGGATTCCCGCTTTCGCGGGAATGACCGCTATGGAGGGGTTGGCGGCTACCGTGGAGATGCCACGTCCTGTCCGGATTACGTCATTCCCGCGAAAGCTTCCCCTCGCCCCCGATCGGGGGCGGGAATCCATCGCCTGATTCCAGGATTTCGAACCTCGAGACTCGAGTATCCAGATGGCCCATCACCTCCCCGAGCGCGCTGGTTCGGCCCCGAAGACCAGGGCCTGTTCACACTATCCGTCGTCATCGTGTCGTCAGCTCACGAAATCGAGGAGTCAGCGCGGAATCGCCACTGAGCCGATGCTCCTCCGATGCCCACGCAGCAAGCTGTAACTCCTTGATTTCCGTACATGACATGGGAGCGCAGGTCGCGAGTGCCAACAGACCCTAGTATCCCACTGCGCCGCCGTCCGCGCGGGGCTCGCTCCCGGCCACGTAGGCGCCCGACGCGCAACGCATGATGATCTGGCCTCGCCCGAAGCCGGAAGGCTCCGTTTCGGTCTCGATGCGGTGCCCGCGCGCGCGCAACCCTTCCAGCACTCGTGGAGGCGCCTGCGGCTCCGCCACCGCGTCGAGCCCCCCCAGCACTCGCCAGCGCGCCATGTCGAGCGCCGCCTGCGGATTGAGGCCCTGCTCCAGCATCGCGCCGAGCACCTGCACGTGGCCCTGCGGCTGCATCTCGCCGCCCATGACCCCGAAGGGCCCGAGCGCCGCGCCCTCCCGGGTGAGGAAGGCGGGGATGATCGTGTGCCGCGGACGCTTGCCGGGCGCCGCCGCGTTGGGGTGTCCCGGCTCGAGCACGAAGCAGGCGCCCCGGTTCTGGAAGGCAATGCCGAGCTCGGGTACCACCACGCCGCTGCCGAAACCCATGAAGTTGGACTGGATGTAGCTGACCATCAGTCCGTCGCGGTCCACCGCGCAGAGGTACACCGTGCCGCCGCGGGACGGCGAGCCCGCCTCGGCCGCCCGCGCGCGCTCCCCGATGAGGGCCCGCCGCCCGGCGAGGTAGTCCGGGTCGAGCAGCCCGGACTGCGGCACCTCGACCACCGCCGGGTCGGCGACGAAACGATAGGCGTCGGCAAAGGCGAGCTTCATCGCCTCCATCTGCAGGTGCCAGCGCTCTTCCTGCGACTCCGGCGCGGGCAGCCCGTCGAGCATGCCGAGCGCCTGCAGGGCGGCGATGCCCTGTCCGTTCGGCGGGATCTCCCACACCTCGTGGTCCCGGTACGTCACGGAGATCGGCGTCACCCACTCGCTGTGGTGCGACGCGAGGTCCTCCGCCCGGAACAGTCCCCCCGTCGCGCCGCTGTACGCGAGAATGCGGCTCGCAACCTCGCCTTCGTAGAAATCCCGCAGGCCCCGCGCCACGAGCAGGCGAAGCCCGGCCGCGTGGCCGGGACTCGACCACCGCTCCCCGGCGGCGGGAGCGGCCCCCCGCGGAGCGAACACCTTCTCCCATCCCGCGAGCTCGGGAAGGCCAAGGGCCGGATACCGCGCGGCCGCTTCCGCCCAGGCCCCCGAGACGACCGGAGAAACCGGGTAGCCCCGCTCCGCGTAGGCGATGGCGGGGGCCACGATCCGCTCCAGCTCGAGCTTCGCAAAGCGCGCGTGCAAGGCCCGCCAAGCATCCGGCGCACCGGGCACCGTGACCCCCGGCCACCCCCATTCCGGGAAGGCGTCGTGGGAAGCGCGAAGGGCCTCCGGATCGAGCGCCGCGGCGGCGCGACCGGAACCGTTCAGACCGTGGAGCCGCTCGCCGTCCCACACCAGAGCGAAGGCGTCGCCTCCGATCCCGTTCGACACCGGCTCGACCACCGTGAGCGCCACCGCGCAGGCGAGGGCCGCATCCACCGCGTTGCCGCCTTCGAGCAGCATGCG
The DNA here is from genome assembly GCA_964347195.1 of uncultured Ectothiorhodospiraceae bacterium. Lineage (GTDB taxonomy): Bacteria > Pseudomonadota > Gammaproteobacteria > HK1 > HK1 > JAJEAD01. Next base: position 316 of record CAYFYD010000385.1, on the reverse strand, counting down.
CAGGCCCGCCTGGGCAGCGAGCGGCTGACTGGTGGCGACGACGCCCTCGCTGCACAGGAGCGCGCTGCGGCGGGAGGCATGGGGGTATCGGACCAGAGAGTCGGGGTGATTCATGGAGGCGCCCTGCCGGCACGGGCTCGCGGGCCTCCGGCGGCCCGCGCGAGCCCTACCCTAACACGGTCCCGACGGAACGGGTCACCGGCCCCGGCTGCGTATTCTGCCCCCGTCCCGGGATCGGTGCCAGGGCGGGCCGGATTCCACCCAGGACTGATTTTTGTTTTGGTTCGGGCGGTGCGTGAGGGGAGGTTGGCCCGGG
>CAYFYD010000384.1:0-4479 GCA_964347195.1 uncultured Ectothiorhodospiraceae bacterium | reverse complement strand
GGAATGACGGGAGGGGGCGCGGGAATGACGGGAAGGGACGCGGGAATGATGCGCGCGGCCCTCCGGGAACGACGGTGGGGATGCCAGGTGTGGTCTCCGTCATTCCCGCGGAAGCGGGAATCCACGTGACGACGAAATCGTCTCGTTCTCCGAGCGCAAGTCATTCCCGCGCAAAGCCTGCCCCCGGAGAAAGCGGAAGCGGGAATCCATTGAAGAGGTCCCCTTCCCGATCGCGGGACAATCTCCGGCCGGCCCGAGCCGAAGGGCACCGCCCCGATCGCGGAACAATCCGTCGTCGAGCGCCACGAGGGCGCCGAAGAGCCGGTCCCCTCGCCCGATCGCGGGATCGTCTTCCACCAAGTGTGACTTCCTCGGGAACAGGGGATCGTCCTGCACCAAGGGTGACTTGCTCGGGAACACGGGATCGTCCTGCACCAGGGGTGACTTCCTCGGGAACGAAGTCCCTTGCGGGCACGACGGCGCATCAGTCGAACTCCACGATCCTGATGCGCGATGCCCCTCCCCTGATGCGCGACGCCGTCACGCTGCCGCCTCGCGGCCGTTCCTGTCCCTCGTCGTCGAACTCCTTGATCTTGATGGCGCCGATCTTGATGGCGCCGGCGCGTGCCCGGGAGGCCGAAGGTCTCCACTCGGGAGGCGAAGTGCGTTCGGCCTTGGTCCGGGGTCGGTCATCGTCGAACTCGACGATCCTGATACGTCCCACCTCGGGCCTGATACGCCCCACCTCCGGCCTGGTGGACGCGCGTTCGCCTCCGCCGGGCGGGTCGTGGTCGAACTCCACGATCTTCATGTCCCTCTTCATGCCCCTCTCTATGTCCTTCATGCCCTTCATGTCCCGGGCGCTTCCGGCGTTGGACCCGGACGTCCTCGGACTCTCGTCGTCCTTCCCGAACTCGATGATCTTGATCTTGCCGCGGTCCATTCGTGTCCTCCGGAGGGTGCCGTCTCGATCGCGCTCAGTCGTCGAAGTACCGGATCCTGACCCGGTCCGCCTTCGCGCGGCCGGGCGCCTGCTCGCCGGAACCATTGCGGTCCCGGGCAGCGTCGCCCCTTCGTGCGCGTTCCGCATCGGCGTCCACGATGCGGATGCGCTGGGGGCGGCGCACCCGGGTTTGCGATCTGCGCTTCTCGTTCTCGAGATCGATGATCTCGGCGCCTTCGCGCCTACCTTCGCGGGGGACGTCACGCCCTCCCTCCCTGCGCGTTGCCCGGACGCTCCCTTCTCGTTCCCGCCCATGCCGGCGACAAAACGCCCCTTCCTGCGCGTCGCCCGGACGCTCCCCGCCCATCGGAAGGGCCCGCCGTGATGGTGCTCCTCCCTGCGCGTCGCCCGGACCCTCCCCTTCGCGCCGCGCCGCGCCGCCGCCCCGCTGTCCGAACATGGCCTCCAGGATCCGGTCGGGGTCGATCGCGCCGGCGGCGAAGCTCTCGAACACGCTGCCGTGGCGGATCACGATCACCCGGCTGCACAGACCGATGAACTCCTCGAGCTCGCTCGACAGGAACACCACCGAATGTCCCTGGGAAGCGAAGTCCCGCAGGTGGTCGTAGAGCTCGCGCTTCGTTTCCACGTCGATCCCGCGGGCCGGGTCGTTCAGGATCAGGATGTGCGGCTGCTGCGCGAAGGCGCGCCCGAGCAGCACTTTCTGCTGGTTGCCGCCGGAGAGCGAGGTGATCTTGTTGGTCTTCTCGCCGACCCTGATGGAGAGACGCTCGACGAACCAGTCGAAGATCGCGGACAGGTCGGCCCACATGATGATGCCGAGCCGGCCGTTCTCGATGTGCTTGCGGTAGAGCGGGATCAGCAGGTTCTCGAAGATGCTCAGGTTGGGGAAGATGCCCTCGTGGCGGCGGTCGCCCGAGACATAGGCGATGCGGCAGGCCTCGGCCGCCTCGAGTCCCGCGATCTCCACCATGTCCCCCGCGTCGGTGCGCACCAGGGGAAGGCCCTCCAGCGCGGGCGCGACCCCGGCCAGCGCCCGCACCAGCTCGTTCTGCCCCTGCCCGTCGAGCCCGGCGACGCCGACGATCTCGCCCCGCCGGAGGTCGAGGCGGATCCTCTCCGCCTCGGGCCAGATCCGCAGGCCGTTGGCCCGCATGACGACCTCGTCGCTCGTCGCCTGCTGCGCGCCGGCGCTCTCGGCGTGCGAAAGGACCCGGTCCCCGGTCATCAGGCCGAGCAGGTTCTTCTCGGTGATCTCCTCTTTCTCCAGCACCCCCACGTCCCGCCCGTCCCGCATCACGGTGGCCCGGTCGCTGATGCGGATGAGCTCCGCAATGCGGTGGGTGACGATGATCACCGTCGTACCCTGGTCGCGCAGCGCGCGCATCCTGGCGAAGAGCCGTTCGGTGGAGTCCAGGTCGAGAGCGGCCGACGACTCGTCCAGGATCAGCACCTCCGGCTTCATCAGCAGCGCGCGGCCGATGGTGACCCACTGCTTGATGGAGAGCGGCAGACCGCCCACGTCCATCTCCGGGTCGATGGCGAGGCCGGTCAGCTCCTTCATCAGCGTTCGGGCCGTCGCGAGCTTCTCCCAGGCGGCCCGCTCCTTCGTGAAGAGGCGGTCCGAACCCACGAAGAGGTTGTCGGCCACCGAGCACGTGTCGGCGACCAGCACCTCCTGGTACACCGTCGCGATTCCGGCGCGGCGCGCTTCGAGCGGGGTGCGCGGGGTATGGCCGAGGATGGAGAGCTGCCCGGCGTCGGGCAGAACGACTCCGGACATCATCTTGGCGAGAGTGGACTTGCCGCATCCGTTGCCGCCGACGATGGCGTGGATCTCGCCGCGCCGGGCGCTGAAGGAGCACCCGTCGAGGGCCCGGGTCACTCCGTAGGTCTTGCGAACGCCGAGAACGGAGACGACGTCGCGCGCGGAAGAAGGCGCCGCCGCAGCGAGGGCGGCGGCGCCCGATTCATGAGGCAGGCTCTTCGCGAGGCGCTCGGGACTCATCCGGCCACCCTGGCGGCAGGCCGGAACAGGCTGCCCTCGACCCGCCGCCGTGCGAAGCGGCCCGCCCTCGAAGTGCCGTCAATGATCGGAGGGCTTGTAGGCCTCCGGAGCCGCCGGCCGCAGGAAGAAGTGATCGAGGAACTCCTTGCCGCCCCAGACCTGGGGTCCGACGTGGGCCCAGAGCTTGTTGTTCTCATCGCAGTCCTCGCCCATCATGCCCATCACGTCGTCCTTGCCGAAGGGGATGATGTCGACCATCACCGATTGCAGCCTGGGGCCCTGGCCCTGGAGCGTGCGCATCATGATGTCCCAGATGAGCTCGAAGTCGTCGCCGGGGGGCCACACGTGGTAGGCGCCGCTGATGTAGTCGATGTTCTTGCGCCAGTAGCAGATGGCACCGAGCTCTCCGCCGATGGTCACCGGGATCATGTCGCGGCCGGACTGCTGCAAGGCATTCAGCACGCCCATCTCGGCCGCGGACTGCACGACGATGCCGTCGAGCTGACCGGGGTGGGTAGCGAGCCACTTCTGGACCTCGGCCTGCGCCACCTGGTCGGTCCACATGCCGGCAATGGAACCGACGATCTCGATATCGGGATACTCGCCCAGGCCCGCCTTGATCCCGCGGTCCTGGGAATCCGAGCCCGAAGTGCCGGGAATGCCCTCGACCACGAGGACCTTGCCGGAGCCGCCGAGCTCATCCGCCATCCAGGTGCCCATGCGGTGTCCGGCGAGCTGGTAGTTGGCGGATGAGTTGATGGAGTAGGGCGAGGTGAGGTACCCGACGAAGGAAAAGGTCGGAACGCCCCTATCGTAGGCGTACTTGACGGTCTGGTTGAGGGCGGTGGGGTTGGAGCAGCACACGATGAGCGCGTCCACCCCGCGGTCCACCAGTTGGCGCATCTGCTGGATCTGCAGCGCGTCCTTGAGGTTGGACTGGGTGACGATGACTTCCTTCAGCAGGCCGAGCTTCTTCCACTTCGGGATGAGCTCCTGGATCAGCCGGTCCATGACGCCCGCGCGCCACGTGTTGCCCGCGTAGGAGCTGGCGTAGCCGATCGTCCACGGCGGCGGATTCGGCGCCTTCCAGTCGCGATAGGCGCTCGGCCCGACGGGCTGCATCGGATCGAGCATGTCCTCGGCGTAGAGCTTCTCGGCGATCTCCGCCGGAAGCTCGTCCACTCCTTCCGCAAGACCCGTGAGCGGCAGACACAGGAGCACCGCCAGTACCATGGAAATCTTCGCCCGCAATCTCATCGTGTTTCCCCCTCTCGTGCGTGCTCTCGGAGAGCAGAACCGAAAACTGCGTCCGGGCGTTCCCGGCGCGTCGCCCCCCCGAAGGGGCAGCCTCCCGTCAGCCCGAATCGTGATCCCCGAGACCGCCGGGGCCGCTCTCGGGCGGGGCGGCAGGCTAACCGGATTCGCAAGGCCACGCAACGCGGCCGCCTGAAGCCCGGCAATTCTCATTTTGGCGCCTGACTTCACCCTGAGCCGCAAGCCGTCTTCT
>CAYFYD010000383.1:0-4480 GCA_964347195.1 uncultured Ectothiorhodospiraceae bacterium | reverse complement strand
ACCGATTCGAGCATCGTCATTCCCTCGAAGCTCGTCCCCGACCCCGAATCGGGGAGCGGGCATGACGAAGACCACACGGGACACCACACTTCCGTCATTCCCGCGTAAGGCCTGTCCCCATGAGAACGGGGGCAGGAATCCATCGAGTCTCCGAGACGCGAAGTTCGCTGACCGATCACGGATGCGAGGCAGGGGAGCACCGCAATGCAGGAAGTACTGAGAATCGGCGTCATCGGCCTCGGGGCGCAAGGGAAGCAGCACCTGTCGGGCCTCGGGCGGATCGAGGGCCTGCGTCTCGCCGCGGTCGTCGACCTCGATGCCGAGCGCGCCGCCCGGGTCGCGGAGGAGCGCGCGGTGCGCGGCTTCTCCGACCTCGACGCCTTCTTCCGAGCGGGCACCGAGGTGGTGGACGCGATCATCGTCTGCGTGCCGAACCGCTACCACTGCGATACGGTGCTGCAGGCGCTCTCCGCCGGACTGCACGCCCTGGTGGAGAAGCCGATGGCGGTCTCGCTCGGCGAGTGCGACCGCATGATCGCGGCCGCGGACGCCGCCGGTCTGCGCCTGATGGTCAGCCACAACCTCCTCTTCTACGAGCCGCACCGCACGGTGCGGGACCTCATCGCCTCGGGCGCCATCCGCCGTCCCCACCTGTTCCGCACCCGCCTCACCTGCGGCAACATGTACGGCGGCTGGCGGGACCGCGCGGACCTCTGCGGGGGCGGCCTGCTCATCGACTCCGGCGCGCACCGCTTCTACACCGCGCGCCAGATGATGGGCGAGGTGAAGTCGGTGAGCGCCTGGCTCGATACCGACGATCCGCGCCGGCGGGGCGACGAGACCGGGTTCGTGATCATGGAGTTCGAGGAGGGCGGAGTCGGCCTCATCGACGCGACCTTCCATGCTCCGGGAGAGACCTTCGACGATCTCGTCGAGCTGGTCTCCCGCGACGCGATGATCTGGATCCCGGGCAGCGAGGCGGAGTACCTGAAGAGCTGGTCGCACCCTCCGGTGGCGAGCGGCGCCGCGGTGATGATCAACCGCAACGGCACCGAGTGGAAAGTGCTCCCGACGCCCTCCGACGACTGGGCTTCGAGCTGCGTCAAGTCCGTGGCGCACTTCGCCGACTGCATTCGCGGCCGGGCCGAGCCGATCACCTCCGGACACGAGGGCCGGCGCAACCTCGCGGTGCTGGAGGCCGCCTACCTCTCGGGCATGGAGCGTCGCCCGGTGTCCCTGCGCGAGGTGGGATAGTACCCTCCGTCATTCCCGCGGAAGCGGGAATCCATTGACTTTCCGGGACGCAAGATCCGCTAGCCGATCACGGATGGGGATCCGGGAAAGGCAACCCGGCACGGCGGGCGCCCGGACCGAGCCGGCCGCGGCGGGCGCATGGGGCGGGAATCCGGGCATCCATGTTCGGTCAGCGCACGTGGATTCCCGCTTGCGCGGGAATGACGTCGTATGACCGTGCGACGCATAACTGGTCCAGCATGGATTCCCACGTGCGCGGGAATGACGAGTAGAGGCGATCGGGCGTCACGAGCGTCCGGGTGCGGGACTCGGGCCGGAGTCGGATCCCCGGCGGGCCGGGCGGGGGTTCCCGATGGGGTTCAGTGAGCTGTCGTGGCAAGCGTTCGAAATCCGGCCGGGTCGGAGCCGGCGCCCCGGAGCGGGAACCCGGGGCCGGAGCGGGATCCCCACTCCATGCCGGGGTGCACCAAGCGCCGGCGTTACCCCGAAGCAGGAACCCGGGGGCCGGAGCCGGCGCCCCGGACCGGGAACCCGGAGCCGGCGCCTCGAAGCGGGCATCCGGGCCGAGGCGGGGTCTCGAAGCGGGTGTCGCGGCCGGGGATCCCGCCGGGGTTCAGCGACGGGGGCCCGACCCCCGGCGTGATCGGCGGCCCTGGACGATCCGGTCCAGGATCATCGCGCAGACCACGATCGCGGTGCCGGCGAGCATCCCTTCCCCGGTGTTGAGGCGGCGCAGCGCGATGAGTACGTCATAACCGAGGCCGCCCGCCCCGATCATCGAGGCGATGATCACCATCGACAGGCTCATCATGATGGTCTGGTTCATGCCCGCGAGCATCGAAGGCGCCGCGAGCGGGAGCTCCACCTTGACGAGCAGCTTCCACGGCGAGGTGCCGAAGGCGAGCGCCGCTTCCCTCACGTCGTGCGGCACCTGCTGGATGCCGAGCGCCGCGAGCCGGATCATCGGCGGCATCGCGAAGATCACGGTCGCGAACACACCGGGAGGCTTGCCGATGGAGAAGAAGGCGACCGCGGGGATCAGGTAGACGAAGCTCGGCATCGTCTGCATGAAGTCGAGCACCGGCTTGACTGCCGCGTACACCCTCGCGTCCTTCCCGCACCAGATGCCGATCGGAGTGCCGATGACGATGCAGAGCAGCGCGGAGGCCATCACCAGCGCCAGCGTGCTCATGCTCTTCTCCCAGTAGCCGAAGAGGCCGAGGTAGGCGAGCGCGGCGACGCTGAAGAGCCCGACCCGCCAGCCCGCCGCCCGCCAGGCGAGCGCCACGATCAGGGCCGCCGCGACCGGCCACGGGATGCCGATGAACAGGGCCTCGATGAGGTTCAGCACTTCGCGCAGCGCCGCGGTAATCGAGGCGAAGAAGGCCTCGAAGTTCACCACCATCCAGTCCACCGCGCCGTCTATCCCCTTCGCGGTGGCGCGCTGGACGGCCCGGGGCGCGGGAAAGCGCAAGAGGTAGTCGGGCGCGGCCTGCAGGCCGTAGCGCCAGACGGAGGCCGCAAAGAGGCCGAGCGCGGCGAGTGCTCCGAGCGCCACGCTCGCCGCCCGGACCCGGCCCGCCGCCCCCTCCCCGTGCCGCCACCGCTGCCACGCGCGCCACAGCATCCGGTCCGCCAGCGCCCCCTGCGCCACCCGGGCCGCGAGCAGCACCGCGACGCTCGCGGCGAGCAACGCGGCGTGGAGGCCCGGCGCCTCCGGAGGCCCGCCGGACCACCACGAGCGCACCAGGCCCGCGATGCACGCCGCCTCCAGCGCCGCCGCGATCCAGAAGGTCGTCCACAGCCCGCGGCCCGCCGCCCACAAGGGGCCGAGCAGGGCGGCGGCCAAGTTGAAGGAAGGGGGCGAGAAGCCGCCCGTCTCCAGGCTCGCGATGCGCGCGGCGCGGGCTCCGGAGCCCTCGCCGAGAAAGCGTGCCACGCCGGCCGCGAGCTCGTCCTCTTTCCTCTGGTCGACGCCCTCCGCGTCCCGAGTGCCCGTCGTCGCCTTCATTCCGGATCTCTTCGTTTACCGAGGGGGGCGGCAATCTTACAATCGCACCCGGCAAACCCATCGGTGTACGGTCCCCCCGGCCCATCAGACGGCGGGAGGGGGTCAGGCGCCGGAGACGAAAACCCGGAGGGAGATCCCATGCTGCGCAGGCCCATTGCTTCAATCGCCGCTCTGTTCGTGTTCCTGTGGTCCTTCACCGCCGCCGCCGCGACGCCGATCAAGATCGCCGAGCTCAACTGGGCCGGCTCGAGCGCGGGCGCCTACGTCCTGAAGGCGGTCCTGGAAGAGTATCTGGACGCCGAGGTCGAAGTCGTCGGAGGCGACGAGATCGCGCTCTTCGAGGCGATGGCGAAGGGCGACGGCGCGATCGATGTGTTCTCCGACTTCTGGTCGATCTATCTCCCCGCGCAGTGGGAGCGCTACGTCGTGCCGGGCATCGTGAAAGTCAACGCGAAGCCTTATCTCGGCACCGAGGGCCTCTTCGTTCCCGGCTACGTGCAGGACGCGCTGGGCCTCACCCGGATCGAGCAGCTCGCGGACCCCGAGATGTCGAAGCACTTCGACACCGACGGTGACGGCAAGGGCGAGATGTGGACCGGCGCGCCCGGTTGGCAGAGCGTCGACGAGTGGGCGGTGAAAGCGAAGTCCATGGGCTTCGCCGACCACTGGACGCCGACCACGGTCGAGACCTGGGTGATGGAGTCCCTGCTCGATGCGGCCTACACCCGCAAGAAGCCCTTCATCTTCTACAGCTACCAGCCGGAGTGGATCCACGCCGCCTACGATCTCCGCCAGGTCGAGGAGCCGCCCTTCGACGGGTTCGCCAGCGAGTCCTTCAAGGACGACCCCCGCTACAACCCGGACGGCTGCTACCACTTCGTCCAGGCGAGCGAGGACCCCGACTGGTTCGAGAAGAGCAGCATCACCTGCGCGAAGGCGACTACCGACGTCTACGTCGCCTACTCGGCCGCCCTGAGCGAACGCGCCCCCGCGATCGCGCAGTTCCTCGACCAGGTCGCCTTCTCGCTGCCGGCGATGAGCGACTGGATCCGGCGCATTTCCAACGACGAGGAAGCCCCGGAGGACGTCGCCGCCGCCTGGATGGAGGCGAACCGCGACCTGATCGAGAACGAGTGGCTCGCCGGCATCGCGCGCTAGCGCTGCCCGTGCCCCACATCTATTGGCTGGACTTCACCGCGCGACTGGGCTACGGTG
>CAYFYD010000382.1:0-4486 GCA_964347195.1 uncultured Ectothiorhodospiraceae bacterium | reverse complement strand
GGTGTTGCCCGGCCCCGGTTTCCGTTGGGGGCTGGCTTGGCGGGGTAAGTACGAGCGCGGGGGGGGCCGGGCCGGCGCCGCCGCGATGCCGCCGGATCCGCTACGCGCTCCGGGACATCTGGGTGAAGTCCATCTGGCCGGCGGGGTCCAGACCCGGGCTCAGCCAGTCCCGATGCATGAAGTAGGGCGGCTCGTGGGTGAGCCACACGTAGGCGCCGGTGTCTTCCATGATCTCGCCCATCCGCAGGTAGATGCGGTTGCGCTCGGCGATGTCGGTCTCCGCGATGCCGCGGGCGTAGAGCTCCTCGAACTCGTCGTCCGACCAGCGCTCCCAGTTCCAGATCCCGACCTGATCGCGCACGAACCACTGGAAGTGGTCGAAGGGGTCGGGCGATCCGCCGTAGCGCATGATCCAGAGCTGGAGGTCCTTCCAGGCGTCGCCCTTGGACACCTGCCCGAGGTTCCAGAAGGGGCCGGAATCGAGGGGAATGACCTCCACCGTGATGCCGATCTCGGCGAGGTTGGCCTGGATGATCTGGGCCGCGGTCACCCGGTCCTGAAGGTTCAGCGTCTGGAGAGTCAGGCTCAGGTCGGTTACCCCCGACGCCTGCAACAGCTCGCTCGCCTTGGCCGGGTCGTAGGAGTACTTCGACTCGTTGCGCTTGCCGATGAGACCCGGCGGCACGATGCCGTAGGACCTCGGCGCCACTCCGCCGTAGGCCGCCTCGAGGATCGAGTCGGCGTCCACCGCATGCTGGATCGCCTTGCGCACCCGGATATCGCTCAACTTCGGATGATCGGTGTTCATCCCCATCCAGGTGTAGCGCAGGCCGCCCACCGCCTTGATGCTGGTGTCCGGCGGCGGGTTCCTGGTGTAGCGCACCACGGAGAGCGGGGTGACCTCGGTGAGGTCGACCTCGCCCGCCTCGTAGGCGAGCTCGGCCGAGTTGTCGTCGTCGATGCTGATGTAGTTGATGACGTCGAACCAGGGCTTCTCGAGCGGCCAGTCCGGGTTGCGCTCGAAGACCATCCGCTCCTTGGGCCGCCATTCGCGGATCCGGTAGGGGCCGAGCTGGGCGGGAACGTCGGTGGTGTACTGGGTGATGCCCTTCGCCTCGAAGGCCGCCTTGCACACGATGGCGCTCGTCGAACGCGCGAGCGCGGTCAGCCAGATCGGGGCGAAGGCCCGGTTCATCACCAGGGTGCCGCGGTGGGCGTCCTGGACGTCCACGTGATCGAGGGCATCCCACTTGCCGCTCCACTCCGACTCCTTCATGCGCTCGTAGGAGAACTTGACGTCCGCGGTGGTGAACTCGCCGAAACCGTCGCTCCACATCAGGCCGGACTTCAGCTCGAAGTCGATGTGGGTGGGGTCGCGGTGCCCGATGCTCTTCACGTAGGCGGAGGGCCTCCAGCTCCACTGGTCTCCGGCCGGAACCTCGGCGAGGCGCGGCAGCACCGCGAACTGGGTGGTCACCTCCGCCCCTCCGATCATGTACCCCGGATCGAGGATCTGGATGTCGCGGATGAGTCGGACGTTGAGGACGCGTTCGCCCTGCGCGCCGACACCGACCGACCACATACCGCTGCCGAAGGCGGCGCCGAGTGCGGCCGATCCGCCCAGGAACTTGCGTCTCGTCAAGGAATGGCTGGACATCGAATTCTCCTCCAGTTCAGGGATACCGGGTGCGGCGCCCCTCGGCGAGAGGCCCTGAAACCTGCCCCCGGATCGCTTCATCTTCGCCAATTGCCCAGCGACGGAATCTACCCCACCCGGGTTTCGGGATTCAAAGCGCCCCGCCGCTCAACCCGCTCCGAGCAGGCCCGCCCGCAGGCCCTCCAGCACCGCCTCCTCCGCGGTGCGGGGCGAAAGACAGTCGCCCGCATACCGGACCGTGGCGGAACAGTCCTCGAGTGCCTCTTCCAGCGAGGTGTTCGAGACCGGGCCCTCTACCAGCACCAGCGTGTCGACATCGGAAAGGTCCGTTTCGCGGGCGCTCGAGGTGTGCCGGAAGCGGGTGACACCGCCGGCGAAGCCGACCAGCGCGAGATGCGGCAGCACCTGGACGCCGAGGGAGTCGAGCTCTCCCAGAGCGTGACTGCGCACCCCGGCGGGCACGTTCTGTCCGGGCACGTCCCCGATGACCGCGAGCCGTACTTCGCAGCCGGCACGGGCAAGCTTCTCCGCCGCTCCGAGGGCACTCCAGTCCAGGCGGCGGTCCGCGATCAGCACCCGGCGCCCGGTTTCCCTCTCCTCGAGCGCCACCTGCCATGCCGTCACCACATCGCCATCCAGCTCCGCCGGAACCGGACGGTCCCGGGCGCCGGTCGCGACGATGACCGCATCCGGGCCGCTCTCCATCACCAGACCGGGAGTGAGTCCGGTGCCGGTGATGCACTCCACTCCCGCGCGGCGCGCCTCGCCCGCGAGGTTCTCCGCCAGGCGCCGGAACTCCCCTCGGCCGGGGAAACGCGCCGCGATGAGCGCCTGTCCGCCCAACTCCCCCCTCGCTTCGTAGAGCGTCACCGAGTGGCCGCACTCGGCGGCGACGGCGGCCGCCTTCAGGCCGGCGGGACCGCCGCCGGCCACGAGCACCCGGAGCCGTCGGGCGGCGCGCGGGCGCGGGAGGAAGGTCTGCTCCCGTCCGCTCTCCGGGTACTGGATGCAGGAAATCGGCGCACCCTTGGCGCCGTGGCCGATGCAGGCCTGATTGCAGGCGATGCACACCCGGATCGTGTCGCTCCGGCCCTCGCGCGCCTTCGCCGCAAGCTCCGGGTCGCAGATCAGCGCCCGCGTCATGCCGCAGAGGTCGGCGGCGCCTTCCGCGAGGAGGCGCTCCGCGATCCGCGGCTCGTTGATGCGGCCCGTCGCGATCACCGGGAGATCGACCGCCGACCGGATGGCCCGCGCGTAGGGGGCGATGTAGCCGGGCGGCACCGCCATCGGCGCGGTGACGTGCACCCCGCCGCGGGCGCTCGAGGTCGAGCCGAGATTGACGCTCAGATAGTCGGCGAGCCCGGTGTGCTCGATCGCGCGGCACACGGCGAGCGCCTCGTCCGCCCGCAGGCCCTCCTCGTCCATCTCGTCGGCGCACACCCGCACCCCGAGCGGCATCCCGTCGTCCAGCCGGGCGCGCACCGCTTCGAGCACCTCGTGCAGAAAGCGGAAGCGCGCCCGTTCCGAGCCCCCATACTCGTCGCCGCGCCGGTTGATGCGGGGATTGAGGAACTGCGAGACGAGATGCCCGTGGTGGGCCATCACCTCGATCCCCTGGAAGCCCGCCTCGCGCATGCGCGCTGCCGCGTCCGCGTAGGCGCCGATCACTTCCCGGACCAGCGAACGCGGCATCGCGCGCGGAACGATCTGGTTGCGTTCGCAGGCGAGCGCCGAGGGGGCATAGGCGAGCGCGGCCGTCCCGTCGTCGCTGGACCCCGCGATGTCGCCGCGCCCCGGGTGGTAGAGCTGGCCGAAGGCTGCCGCCCCGCCGGCGCGGATGCGTTCGACCACCCGGCGGTAGGGCCCGATGCACGCATCGGAGTGCGCGGCGGCGTAGCGCCCCGCGCCGACCGCGGTGGCGTGCACCGAGGCCGCCTCGCAGATGATGAGTCCCGCCCCGCCCCGGGCCCGCGCCTCGTGGTACGCGGCGATCCGGTCGTTGGCGAGCCCGCCCCTCGCCATGTAGGTGCCGTGCGCGGTGGACACGATGCGGTTGCGCAAGGTGACGCCGCGGAGAGCGAGGGGAGAGAAGAGGCGCGGGAAGTCCCGGCTCATGCGCTCGGCCGCCCCTCCCGCTCGCGCCCTGGTGGGGCGCCCGTGATGCCGAGCCGCCACAGGAGAATCGTCATGTCGCGGCCCCTCGTGCCCCCCGGGACGACTCGTCGGTGAACAGATTGACGTAGTCCACGTAGATGAAGAGCCGGTTGCGTCTCTGTCCGGTGAACTCCCGGAGAATGCCGTGTTCGACGAGGCGGGTGACGACGTTGTTGGCAACCGGATACGTAGTGCCGATCATGTCCCGCGCCCCGTTGACCGAAATGATGGGGTTACGGTACAGGCGTTCGAGCACGCGATATCCGTTGGCGGCGCCGCGACCGAGCTGCTCGGTAATCACTCGGCGGTGGCGCTCGCGTAGCGTGAGGATCTCTTGCGCGGTACGGGCGGCCTGCTGACTGACTTCGTGAACGCCCTGAAGGAAGAAGGCCAGCCAGGACTCCCAGGCACCACGGTCGCGCACGGCTTGAAGGTGTTCGTAATACTGTTGGCGATACCGCTTGAAGAAGTGGGAAAGGTAGAGCACGGGCTTGTGCAGCGCTTCCTGTTCGCAGAGCATCAGGGTGATGAGCAAGCGCCCAAGGCGGCCGTTGCCGTCTCGAAAGGGATGGATGGTCTCGAATTGAGCGTGGACAAGTCCGGCCTTGATCAGGAGCGGCGACGAAGTATCAATATGGAGGAAGCGTTCCAGCTCGGCCAGGGGCTTCGGCACTT
>CAYFYD010000381.1:0-4511 GCA_964347195.1 uncultured Ectothiorhodospiraceae bacterium | reverse complement strand
TTCTGAATGGTCCTGCCATGAGTCCCAGGGCTCGTTTTTTGTCCGCCCGCCCTGCCCCGCCATCGCACTCGCTTGATCGCCCCGATTCGCGTCCCTAGCATATTTGAGCGTCGGATCCGCTTTCAATCTTCGACGAAGGACGCCCCGGATCCGCTCCTGCGGAGGTACCCATGTGCTCGGTATGCGGTTGCAACGAAGCTTCTCCCGGCGACCACCCTCATCACGAACCCTCCCCCTCCCGTCCCCACCTCCGCCCGGACTCCCCTCCCCGACCCCTCTCCGCTCACCGTCACTCCGCTCACGGCGGGGAGAGCGGCGGACATGGGCACGCGCACCACCACGACCACTACGGCACGGGGGCGGCGGGGCTCTCGGTACCGGGCTTCACCCAGGAGCGGCTGATCGAGATCGAGCGCGACATCCTCTCGCGCAACGATCTCGACGCCTCGGCCAACCGGAGCCGGCTCGCCGAGCACGGGGGGCGCGCGCTCAACCTGATGTCGAGCCCGGGCGCGGGCAAGACCACCCTGCTCGTCGAGACCATCCGCGCCCTCGAAGGCGAGCTCGCAATCGGAGTGGTGGAGGGAGACCAGGAGACCAGCCGCGACGCGGAGCGCATCCGGGCCTGCGGGGTGCCCGCGGTGCAGATCAACACCGGGCGCGGCTGCCACCTCGACGCGCACATGGTCGGGCACGCGCTCGACGAGCTGCCGCTCCCCGCCGGAAGCGTGGTGTTCATCGAGAACGTGGGCAACCTGGTCTGTCCGGCGGCCTTCGATCTGGGCGAATCGGGCAAGGTGGTCATCCTCTCCGTCACCGAGGGCGACGACAAGCCGCTCAAGTATCCGGACATGTTCGCGGCGGCCGACCTCATGCTGCTCAACAAGACGGACCTGCTCCCCTACGTGGACTTCGACCCCGACCGGGCGCTCGAGCTGGCCCGCCGGGTCAACCCCGACATCGCGGAGATCCGCCTCTCCGCCCGGACCGGGGAGGGCATGGCGGCATGGCTCGACCGGCTCCGCGAAGGGGCCCGGCGCAAGGGAGCCGGGGCGGTGTCGAGCGCACCCCGTCCCGCCCTTCGTCCCGGGTCCGCGCATGCATGAGCTGGCCCTCGCCCGCAGCCTGATCGAAATGGTCGACGACTACGCGCGCACCCACGGCGCGCGCCGGGTGACGCGGGTCCAGGTGCGGCTCGGGGTGCTGTCGGCCCTCACCCGCGCCCTGCTGCTGAGCTTTCGGGCCGCATCGCGGGGGACGCGCTGCGACGGGGCGGACCTTCGCATCGAGCAGGTTCCCCTCACCGTCTACTGCCGCTTCTGCGACGACGTGAAGGCGCCGAGCGGACCCTACAACTTCCGCTGTCCGGTGTGCGGACACGCCACGCCCCGGGTCGTGACGGGGCGGGAGATGCAGCTCGTCTCGATCGCGCTCGAGGAAGGCGTCCCCGCCGGAAGCGTCGACGCCGCGTGCGCATCCCGCCCCGGCGGGTCCGCCCGGCCCGCTCCGGCGGGGCCCCGGCCGTGAAGCGTCCCGACAACCCGTGGGCCTTCGTGCCCCACCAACACCAGGGCCCCCACCGCGAGACCGAGCCCGACGCCCACATCCGCTCCCCGACCCGGCACAACGCCGCGTTCAAGTCCGCCGGCATCATGACCTTCATGGGTGCGCCCTACTGCCCGCCGGAACGGGACCGGGTCCGGGAGGCGGGCGCGAAGATCTGCTTCCTCGGCGCTCCCTGGGACCTCGGCACCATCGTGCGCACCGGCACCTCGAGCGGACCGCAGGGCGTGCGCGAGGCGTCCACCCAGTACTTTCCGTACATGTTCGAGTACGACGTCGACCTGATGACCTTCTTCCGGGTCGTCGACTGCGGCGACGTGCCCAATGTCCCCGGCAACAACGCGCTCTCCCAGCGCTACATCTGCGACTACGTGACCGAGTGCCTGGAAGGGGGGGCCAAGGTCGTCCTCGTGGGGGGAGACCACTCCGTGCCGATACCGGGCGCCCGCGCCCGGTCGCAGTACCTCGGCCGCCCCCGGCCGGGGGCGAAGATGGGATACCTCCACATCGACTGCCACCTCGATGCCGCGGTCGACTGGGGCGGCAACGCGATCACCAACGCCTCCGGACCGCCGATGGCGCTCGGGCTCCCCAACTGCAACGGGGAGAACATGGCCCACATGGGCTCGCGCAACGGGCTCAACCCCAAGGACTGGATGGATTTCTGGATCGACAACCGCATCCCGGTGGTGACCATGGCGGAAGTGGTCGAGCGCGGGGTCGAGGCCTGCACCCGCGAGATCTTCGACCGGGCCGCCGACGGGACCGAGGCCATCTACTGCTCCTGGGACACCGACTCCATGGACCATAGCTGCATGCCCGGGACCACCTGTCCGGAGAGCTTCGGCATCAAGTCGCGCGAAGCGATCCGGATCGCGCGCATCGCCGGCGAGTACGACGTCGACGTGCTCGAGCTCGCGGAGCTCTCTCCGATCTTCGACACGAGTCAGATCAGCACCAAGCTCGCCTGCAACCTCATCTATCACTATCTGGGAAGCCGCGCCGCGGCGCTCCGCGCCCGCAACGCGGCGCCGTAGCCCCGGCCCGTCCGCACGCCACCGGAACCACACGCCGCCATGAACCCCGCCAAGGCATTCGCTCACCTGTTCTCGCCGCTCGCGGACGAGGACTCCGGCAACTACCGCAACCCCGGGCAGATCTCCTTTCTCCGGGCGCCCTTCGTGCCCGTCGACGAGCTCGGGGCCGCTCGGGGCGACGCGGAGTACGCGTTCATCGGCGTGCCCTTCGACGAGGGCAACGTCGGCAAGCCCGGCTGCGAGGACGGCCCCCGCGACTTCCGGGTCGCATCCCTGGACTACTTCCCCTACTGGTTCGAGTTCAACGTGGACCTGCACGGCTGCGCGGTGGACTGCGGCGACGTCTCCATGCCGAGGGTGAACCCGGCGCTCGCCCGGGAACGCATCTACGAAGCGGTGAAGGCGGTGCTCGACGCCGGCCTCAACCCGATCGTCTGCGGCGGTGACCGGTCGGTCTCCATTCCCGCCGCGCAGGCGCTCTCCGACCACCTCGGCGCCGACAAGCGGATGGGCTATCTGCATCTGGGGGCCCACCTTGACTTCGCCGACCGGTGGGCGGGCGAAACCCACGTCAGCACCTGCGCGATGGCGCGCATCACCGAGCTCGCCAACCTCGACCCCGGGAACGTCGCCCACGTCGGCGCGCGCAACGCCTTCAACCCCAAGGACCATGTGGACCTCGCGAAGGCGCGCGGCGTCAGGTTCCATCCGATGTTCGAGGTGCTCGAACGCGGCGTGGACGAGGTCATGGACGAAGCGGTCGCCCGGGTGTGGCAGGGCACCGCCGGACAGTACCTGAGCTTCAACTTCAACGTCATGGACTCATCGTGCGCACCCGGGGTCACCGCCACCGAGCCGGGGGGGCTGGAAACGCGCGAGATCATGCGGGTGGCGGCGAAGATCGCGGCCGCGGGCGGGCCGAAGGTCATCGAGGTCTCCGAGCTCTGCCCGATGTTCGACGTGAGCGGCTCCACCTCGCGCATGGCGGTCTGCGTCGTGCTGCGCATCCTCGCCGGCGTCGCCTGCAATAAAGGAAAGACCCTGGACGACTCGCTCCGCCGCCCCGGATGGCGCCACGGGCGACCCTGAGATGACGTCTCGATCCGACCATCCTCGGCAAGACGTGGGCTTGGCCCCCGACCCGGTGATCGAAGCGTACAAGCGCGACATCGACCGCACCCTGCTCCGACAGAACCTCCGTCGATCGGTGACGGAACGCGTTGCCAACCTCGTCGCCCTGCAGCGGCTGGCGATCGAGGCGCGAAGAGCCGGGCGCGGTCGGAACGACGCCCCTTGACCGACTTCGAAGCGGTCATCCGGGCCGTGAGCGAGGCCGGGCTGGAGTGCGTCATCGTGGGCGGCCTCGCCGCCGCCATCCACGGCTCGGCCCGCCTCACCCAGGATGTGGATCTCGTCTACTCGAGAAGCCCTGCCAATGTCCAACGCCTCGTTGCCGCGCTGGCGCCGCTCTCGCCGTACCTGCGGGGCGCTCCTCCAGGTCTTCCCTTTGTCTGGAACGAGGCGACCATTGCACGGGGTCTCAACTTCACGCTGACCACCGACATCGGCGACATCGACCTGCTCGGCGAGATCCCCGGGGGCGGGGGCTACGAAGCGCTCCTGCCCCACTCCGTAGCGGTCGAAATGTTCGGTTGTCGGTGCCGATGCCTGGACTTGCCGGCGCTCATCCGCGCGAAGCGCGCCGCCGGGCGCCCGAGAGATCTCGAGGCGCTCGCCGAGCTGGAAGCATTGCTCGAAGAGCGTACCGGCCCTTCGAAGGGATGACTTCGCGTCCTCACCGCGCCGGCATGACCCGGAGCGACAGATACCAGGGCTCAGCGGCGACACCCGGGCGAGACGAAAGCGTACCGCAAAGAGCGCACCCCCAAGCCCCCGATCCATCTCCCCGAT
>CAYFYD010000380.1:2945-4519 GCA_964347195.1 uncultured Ectothiorhodospiraceae bacterium | reverse complement strand
ACGGTCGTGCCGGTCCTGCCGCGGGACCCGACGAGCAAAATGAGAATTGCTGGGGAATCACGCCAAATGGCGCCCGGCGGCGTCTCCATTGTTCCTCGATGAGAGGGAATCTGTGGAGAATCAACGGATCAGGGGCGCTCCGAAGGAACCCCGGGGTCCGCGCCATCGAGGGGAGGCGGCACGGCGGCGCGACGGGGGCCTGAGCGCTCAGGCGGCGGTGTCGAGCCAGATCGTGACCGGGCCGTCGTTGACGAGGTGCACCTGCATGGCGGCGCCGAAGCGCCCTTTCGCCACCGGCACGCCGTGCTCGGCGAGCGTCCGGCTGAAGAGCTCGTAGAGGCGTTCGCCTTCATCCGGGGCGGCAGCGGCAGAGAAGCCGGGACGGTTGCCGCGACGGGTATCGGCGGAGAGCGTGAACTGGCTGACGACGAGCGCGCCACCGCCCACGGCGCCGGCGCTACGATTCATCTTTCCCGTGTCGTCCTCGAAGATGCGAAGCGCCGCTACCTTGCGCGCGAGCAGTCGCGCCTCCTCGTCGCCGTCGCCCCGCATCGCGCAGACCAGCACCAGCATGCCGGGACCGGTCTCTCCCACCGTCTCGCCCGCCACCTCCACCCGGGCCTCCGACACGCGTTGCACCAGCGCCCGCACGCGCCTCAGCCCCGCCCGGATTCACTCGACGACATAGACCCGAGTGTGCCACATCAGGGTGTCCCGGCTGAACGCCCGGCGCAGCCCCGCGCCTTCCAGCCATCGATGCACCGCACCCGGATCGTGCACGTAGCTGCGAAAGTCCGAACCGAAGACACGGTAGCCGAGGTTCCAGAGGCGGTTCGAGAGCAGACTCAGCCAGTGCCGGCGCGGATACACCAGAGCGAGGGCGACGCGAGTGTGCCGGGCCGCCGCTTCCAGCATGCCTTCGGCATCGGGATAGCAGCACACCACCTTGTCGAGCAGCGTGAGGGCGGCCGGATCGAGCTGCGCCTCCATCTCGACGAAATCGCCGAGCCGGTACTCCACCCTGTCGTCCAGAGCGAGCACGTGCGCCCGCTCGCGGGCATGGTCGAGCATTCTCGGGGCGAGGTCGATGCCCAAGGCGCGCACGGCCCCGCGTGCCAGGAGGGCCTGGTGCAGCACGCCGACCCCGCAGCCGATATCGAGCAGCGTCCTGCCCTCGAGCCCCAGCGCCTCGAGCCGCGAGAGCATCTCCCGCTGCATGGGGTCGGGGCCCATGCGACGGTAGCGGAACGCGTAGACCTTCGACAGGATCCCGAACCACTTCTCGCAGGATCCCGCCTGGCGGGAGCAACAGTTCAAGGTACTCTCTTCGCGCAGTGATTCCCGAGAAGAGATTATGCCCCATCCGGAGGCGTCGAGGCGGTGGAACTCATCCCGCGGGCCACGCTTTGCCGCGCCCGCCGGCCGGGCTCAACCTTCCCCTTCGCGGCGCGGCGACCATTCCCGGGAGATCGTATCCCGGAACTCTTCGAACTGCCCTTCGAGCCCCGCGACCCGTACGTCGAGCCCCGCGACCAGCACGACGAGAACCGCGACCCCCATCACCAGCACACCGA
>CAYFYD010000380.1:0-2935 GCA_964347195.1 uncultured Ectothiorhodospiraceae bacterium | reverse complement strand
CAACGGCCCGCCCGCGGAGCGTCAAGCAGAGCCCCGCGACCGGCTCCTCGACCTCGTGGACCTGCTCTTCCAGCCCCGCGACCCGTACTTCGAGCCCCGTGACCTGCACTTCGAGCCCTGCGACCCGCTGCTCGAGCCCCGCCAGCCGGACGCCAATTTCGCGGACTTCCATGCGAAGATCGCGCATGTCCACCCGAATGCCGTGCATTCCGGCCAGCATGAGGACGCCGAGAGTGGCGCCGACTCCCAGGACCGCGATGAGCTCCGCGGAGAGCACTTTTCTGGTGTCGGGTGCTCCGGAGACGGTGCCGGGCGAAGGTGATCGTGACTGAGCATCCAATTCTCATGTCCTCCATCCTGGATTCTTCGCGGGCCATCTTCCGCTTCCGACCCCATCGGGTCAAGCCGCCGCGTGCGGCCCCCGGAACGGTCGCACGGCCGAATCGCATCCCGGTTGCGGGCCACGCTCGCACGAGGCGGTCCGAGCCGATGCGCATCGGCATGAGCGACCCGGCAAGGGGGCGGCACGCAGGCTTCGGAGCGCGGCGCCGGAAGACCGCGACGGCGCGGGGAAGGACCCGATGTCGGCAGTCCTGATCGCCGGCTGCGGCGACGTCGGCGGCGCGCTGGCGAAGCGTCTCCTCGCGGACGGGTGCGAAGTGTACGGGCTGCGCCGGCGTGCGCACCTCCTGCCGGAAGGCGTACACCCGCTCGCGGGGGACTTGCGAGAGCCCGCCAGCCTGCGGTCGCTGCCGGACGGGATCGATGTCCTGTGCTACACCGCCGCCGCCGACGGGCCAACGCCTGCCGCCTACCGAGCGGCCTACGTCGACGGCGTGCGCAACCTGCTTCGTGCCGTCGCGCGCAGGAGCGCTCCCCGAAGGACGTTGTACGTATCGAGCACCCGGGTCTATCCGCAGAAGGGGGGCGAATGGGTGGACGAGGACTCTCCCACCGGGGGAAGCGACGTGCGTGCACAGATCCTGCTCGAAGGTGAGGCGGCACTTCGGAAGCGCGCGGCAACCCCGGTCGTAGTGCGCTTCGCGGGGGTCTACGGCCCGGGACGCACCCGGCTCATCGACGCGGTGCGCGCGGGCCGGCCCTGCACGCCCGGGCACTACACGAACCGCATCCATCGCGACGACTGCGCGGGCGTGCTGCGCCACCTCATGCATCTCGAGCACCCGGCGCCCCTGTACCTCGGCGCCGACCACGAGCCGGCGACGCAGTGCGAGGTCATGGAGTGGCTCGCAGGCAGGCTCGCACTGCCGGCCCCGAGCGCGGTCGGAGAGCGCTCGGACCCCGCCGGCAAGCGATGCCGCAACGCCCGCCTCGTCGCGAGCGGCTACGCGTTCGCGTACCCCGGCTTCCGGGAGGGCTACGCAACAGTGATCGGGGCACGCGCGCGCAACGGCGCAGGGGGATGAGGGGGGACGGCGCACCCGGTCATGGCCCCGGCCTCGCACGCCTGGCCGTACCTGCGCGGACTGCCCGCTCCCCGCGGGGCCGATGCTGTCGCCGGCACCCTCGCCCCGGGCGCAGGCGAGCGAGCGCCGGCGGGCCGCCCGGACCGTCGCATGCGACGAGCCCGCGCGGGGCTTCGGACCGCGAACGGCGCCCGCAGTCCGGGCTCAGTACCCGAGACGGGGGCTCACCCGGTTGCGCAGAGGTTTCCCGGCGATGAATCTCGCCATGTTCTCCATCACCAGGTCCAGGGTGCGCGGCGTGTAGTAGTCGGAGTCGTCGGACGAGCAGTGCGGGGTGATGATCAGGTTCGGGGTATTCCACAACGGCGAGCTCTCGGGAAGAGGCTCGGGGTCGAAGACGTCGAGCACCGCGCTCATCTCCCGCCGCTCGAGCTTCTCGCGCAGCGCCTCGTAGTCCACGACGCCGGCCCGGCTGTAGCTCAGGAGGCCGGCGCCCGGCTTGAGCCGGGCCAGCTCCTCCCGCCCGATGAGATGCCGGGACTCGTGGGTGCAGGGAGCGCTCACCAGCACGAAGTCCGCCCGCTCCATCAGCGCCGGGACCGCATCGGGCCCGTGCATTTCATCGACGTGGCGGTGCGGCCGGGGCGTGCGGCGCACCCCCAGCACCCGGAGACCCGCGTCCTTGGCCCACTTCGCGACCGCCCCCCCGATGTGCCCGACCCCGAGGATCATCAGGGTCTTGCCGCGAATCCGGCTGTTGAAGAACTTGCCCCAGCGCCTCTCCCGCTGGAAGCTGACCATCTCGGGCACCCGGTTGTTCAGCATCAGGAGCGCCATGGCCGCGTACTCGGTGGCGCGTTCACCGTGCACTCCGCGCGAGTTGGTGAGCACGGCGCCCCGTGGCAGCCAGTCGAGCGGCATGAGGTGGTTCACCCCCGCACCATGGGCGTGGAACCAGCGCAGTCGGGGCGCGCGCCGGGCGAGGTCGTCGCGCGGAACGCTCCAGCCGAACAACACGTCCGCGGTGCGCAACGCCTCTTCCACGCCCTCGCCGTCGTAGCCCATCGTTATCTCCACCCGGGCCGCCACTTCCGGATGGCGGCGGCGCAGCGCCTCGATGCGCTCGGGCGAGGCGTGGAACACCTCGCCCAGGCGCGTGAGGTTGTCGATGTGGAGATGGATCCTGCGAGGCCTGGACATGCTGCTTCGCTTCAGGGCTGCACGTCTGTGCTCTCGTCACTGTCGCACAAAGGATGCCTCTCGTCGTCCCCGCATTCGTCACGGTAGCGGGCGTCGTGTCTCCACGCCCAGTAGAGGCGACCGCAACACTCACCCTCGGTCGGTCCATGGTCGGCCATGCCGGTCTCCTCCCGGTAGTCGGTCTCCGCAGCGACCGCACTGCGCCGCAGTCTACACCCACCGGCCCCTGGTCCGTCACGAGCTGCCGGCGGGGCCAGGACTCTTCAAAAGTCGGCTTGACGGCTTCAGACTCCGAGCTTCGGGATTGG
>CAYFYD010000379.1:0-4522 GCA_964347195.1 uncultured Ectothiorhodospiraceae bacterium | reverse complement strand
ATCCCGAAGCTCGGAGTCTGAAGCCGTCAAGCCGACTTTTGAAGAGCCCTGGGGCGCCGCGCCGGCCAATTGCAGGGCGGATGGCATCAATGAAAGAATCAGTGGCCATGCCGCCCGTCCATTCCCTTGCGAGAGTCGTCTGCCGCGATCAGATGCCGGAATTCACCTCCGACCGCCGCGCGTTCTACGAGCAACCGCTGACCGAACGCATACGAGCCTTCATGCGCCTCGAGTACCTGCTCACGCGGGCGGAATTCCAGATCAGGACCGGCGATCCCTGGTCCAGCCGCGGCGCGATAGAGTCCATCATCGATGTGCTCGCGGTCATGAGTCGCTCGGACCTGAAGAACGAGCTCCTCAACGAGCTGCGACGCCAGGGCGCGACGCTCGAAGCGCTCGCTTCGAATCCCAACGTGGACGAGCGGCGCCTGCAAGCCACCCTGGACCGGGTGAGCCAGGTGCGAGCCACCTTGCACCAGGGCGAGAACATTCCCGGAGTCGAGCTGCGGGACAACGAGCTCCTCAGCATGGTCCGCCAGCGCAGCAGCATCCCGGCCGGCACCTGCGGATTCGACCTCCCCGCCTATCACTTCTGGCTGCAGCGCCCGGCCAGCGCCCGGCTACAGGACCTGCGCGGGTGGCTGTCCAAGTTCGACCGGCTCCGGGAAGCCATCGATCTCTCCTTGAAGCTGGTCCGGGAGAGCGCCGGGCCGACCCGGGAGGTAGCCTGCGGCGGCTTCTACAAGAAGACCCTCGAGGCCTCGGCGCACTGCCAGATGATTCGCGTCTCGCTGTCGCCCGACGCCGAGTGCTACCCGGAGATCAGCGCTGGCCGGCATCGCTGCACGGTGCGCTTCATGCACCCGGTTCAGGGTGCGACGCGCCCGGTCCAGGTGGAAAGGGACGTCGAGTTCGAGCTGCGCTGCTGTCTGCTCTGAAGGGGAGCGGATGAGGCGTCCGCGGCGGAACGTCGATGTGAGATGCGGGCCGGAAGTCGGCCCGGCATTCGAGCCGCGCCGCGAGCGCCTCCGCAAGTCGATCGGCCGCTTCCTCGAGCGTCCAGTCCACGCCGTGATCCGAGAGCCGGGTGACCCGGAGCCCCGGGAATCCGCAGGCGTCGATCCGGGAGAAGGGCTCGAGGTCCAGGGACACGTTGAGGGAGAGGCCGTGGTAGGTGCAGCCTCGCCTCACGCGGAGGCCGAGGGCGGCGATCTTCGCTCCGTCGAGGTAGACGCCGGGAGCGCCCCGGCGACGCTCGGCCCGCAGCCCCGCCTCGAGCAGGAGGTCGAGCACGCTCTCCTCGAGGAGGTGCACGAAGTCCCTCACCCCGAGGCGCGCGCGCCGGAGATCGACGAGCGCGTAGGCCACGATCTGGCCGGGGCCGTGAAAGGTCACCTGGCCCCCGCGGTCGCTCTGCACTACCGGAATGTTGCCGGGCGAGAGAAGGTGTTCGCGGCGCCCCGCCTGCCCCAGCGTGAACAGCGCGGGGTGCTGGACGAGCCACAGCTCGTCTTCCTCCTCTTCACCGCGGTGATCGGTGAGCTCGCGCATCGCATCGAGCACCGCCGGGTAGGGCTGCATGCCGAGACGGCGCACGCGCAGCACCGGGCGCGGCGCGGCGACCCCGGTCGCGGGCTCGTGCGCCCGCACGACCCGGGTCGCTTCCCCTGGCCCGCACGTCTTCGCCCGAGCTTCGCAGGCGAGGGCGTCGAGACGCCCCGGAGCGCGGGCGCATGGACCGAGGGACGCTGAAAGCATAGTGGTGAATGGGTCGAAGTGGTTCGAGGGAGTACGTCCGTTCACCGCCGGGGTGCCGGCGTCCACAACGGGAGGTCGCCAATACGTGCGGGCCGGGCCCCGGGACGAGCGGTGCGGCCGAGCTAGCGGAACAGGAGCCGGGCCCAGTCGGTGAATCTCTGCCACAGGCTCCCGAGCTCCACCGGGTGCAACGCCATCAGGGGGCGTTCCGCCACCAGATCCTCGCCGAGGCGCACCCGAAGCGTTCCCCGAACCTCCCCTCGGGCGACGGGAGCGAGGTTCGTCTCCTCGGTATCGACGCTGTTCACCAAGTGCTTGTAGTCGCCGCGGGGAACGGTGACGTAGAGATCTTCGCCGAGACCGAGATCGAGCTCCCTGCTCGCGCCTTTCCACAGGCGCAGCGTCGTCACGACCTCGCCGGCCTCGTACCGCCTGCGCGTCTCGTAGGCCCGGAACCCGAACCCGAGCAGAGCGGCGGTTCCGCGCATGCGGAGCTTCGCGCTCGCCGACCCCATCACCACGGAGACGAGGCGCATGTCGCCCCGTGCCGCCGAAGCCACCAGGCAGTAGCCGGCCGAACGCGTGTAGCCGGTCTTCAGGCCGTCGACCGACTCGTCCTGCCACAGCAGCCGGTTCCGGTTCTTCTGGTCGATGCCGTTGTACTCGAAGCTCCTGATCGCATGCCACTTGTAGTAGTCCGGGAAATCCCGGACGAGGGCCCGGGCGATCGTCGCCATGTCGCGGGACGTGGTGTAGAGGTCCGGATCGGGCAGTCCCGACGCGTTGGTGAAGTTCGAGTCCCGCATGCCGAGACGTCGCGCATGTTCGTTCATCATCACCGCGAAGGTCGCTTCGTCCCCCGCGATGTGCTCCGCGAGCGCGATGCTGGCGTCGTTGCCGGACTGCACGATCACGCCCTTGAGCAGTTGCTCGACGCTGACCCGGTCGTCCACTTCTATGAACATGCGCGATCCGGGCGCCCTCCACGCCTTCTCGCTGACGAGCACCATGTCGTCGAGCCGGATGGTGCCTTCCGCGAGCTCGTGGAAGACGACATAGACGGCCATCATCTTCGTCAGGCTCGCGGGCTCGAGGCGTTCGTCGGGGTTGTGGGCGGTCAGGACTTCGCCGCTGTGATAGTCCATCAGGAGGTGGGCCCGGGCGCTCACCTCGGGCGGACTCGGGCGCACCGCACCCTGCGCGGAGGCCAGGGTGAAACAGGACAGAAAGAACGCCGCTGCGAGCCTCATTCGCTCCCTCCCTCGAAGTCCCGGCGGATCCATTCCGAGAGCTGGTACACGGCCATCGCGTAGAGCTTGCTGTGGTTGTACCGGGTGATCGCGTAGAAGTTGTCGAGGACCACCCAGTGCTCCGCCCCTTCCGCGCCCTCGAGCTCGATGAGGGCCGCGGATCGGCTCGCGAAGGGCCGCCACTCGCCGTGAATGGCCACGCCGTCCAGGTTGGCGACCGCGGTATGGGGCTTGATGCCGCCTTCGAGCAGACCCGGCCGCTTCTCGGGCTCGACCACGGCGGGAAAGGCCACCGCCTCCCCCCGGCGCCAGCCATGGCGTTCCAGGTACCGGGCGACGCTGCCGATGGCGTCCCCCGTACTCGCGATGAGGTCGCGCCTCGCATCGCCGTCGAAGTCGATGGCGTAGCTCCGATAGCTCGACGAGATGAACTGCGGGATGCCCATGGCGCCCGCGTAGGAGCCCTTGACGCGGAGCGGGTCGAGCCCTTCCTCCTCCACCAGAAGCAGGAAGTGCTCGAGCTCCGAGCTGAAGAAGCTCGAGCGTCGCGGGTATCGGAACGCGAGGGTCGCGAGGGAATCGAGCACCCTCAGACTCCCCGCCCTGCTCCCGTAGAAGGTCTCCACGCCGATGATCGCCACCACGATCGCCGCCGGCACCCCGAACTCCCGTTCCGCCCGATCCAGATCCGCGCGATGCTCCCGCCAGAACGCCACCCCTCTCCGGGCCCGCTCGGGCTTCAGGAAGATCGTCCGGTAGTCACGCCAAGGTCTGGCCTCCGCCGGCCGCGTGATCGCATCGAGCACGCGCTGCTGCACCACCGCCTCCCGGAGCAGGCGGCGAACCCGTTCGGCCTCGACGGGGTGTCGCGCCGCCATGCTCTGCACGAAGGGCTCGATCTCGGCCGCGTCGTCGAAGCCTTCGGCGGTTGCGCCCTGCAAGGTCATCGCGAGCGCCACGCCCGCGAGCGCTCGCCCCAGGGCGCGAGGCAGCGTGGCGACGCCGCGCCGCATGCGCGTCCCCACCTCGCGCCGCGGGCACCCCGCGTGCGGCACCGAGGAAAAGGGCGTGGCCAACGCAGCCCCGGGCGAGGGGCGGCATCGTGAAGTCCCGCCCCCGGGGTACCGGGTCTCCCTCGCGGAGTCGAGTCGGCCGGGATCGGGAAGTCGTGAGTCTACCGCCACGGGATGAGCATCGTTCGAGTCAGTCGGAGAGAAGGCGACGGTGGGTGTTCACCGACATCAGAATGCCGAATGCCGCCATCATGGTCACCAACGAGGTTCCCCCGTAGCTGAGCAGGGGCAATGGTAGCCCGACTACCGGCAGCAACCCACATACCATTCCGACGTTCACCATGATGTAGACGAAGAATACCAGCACCAGAGCGCCCCCCAGCAGTCGGCCGTAGGTCTCCTGGGCGTCCACCGCGAGCCGGAGTCCCCGCACCACGACGAACATGTACGCCGCGAGGAGCAGCCCGACCCCCAGAAAACCGACCTCCTCGCCGACGACCC
>CAYFYD010000378.1:0-4532 GCA_964347195.1 uncultured Ectothiorhodospiraceae bacterium | reverse complement strand
GCGTCGGGGGGGAGGGGCCCTGCCGGGGTCATGCCACTCGACAAACGCTCAGGCGAACCACCAGCGTTCGAGGTACTTGTAGCCGTCCATCGCCCAGTTGCCCGCCACGTGTTCACCGTGCGCGATCTTCGTGGAGTGCGCGCTGATGTGGCTCGCGAAGAGCGGGATGACCGAGCCGCCCTCGTCGCGGCAGATGAGCTGCATCTCCGCGTACATCTCGCGTCGCCTGGCCTGATCGAGCTCCGCCCGCGCCGCCTTGAGCAACATGTTGAAGCGCTCGTGCTTCCAGTAGGTCTCGTTCCAGTTGGACTCGGCGCCATAGGCCTGGGTGAACATCCAGTCCTCGGTGGGTCGACCGCTCCAGAAGGAAGCGCTCCAGGGGTGCTTGAGCCACACGTCGGACCAGTAGCCGTCGGTCGGCATCCGGTTCGGAACGATCTCGATTCCCGCCTTTGCCGCGTGTTCCTTGTAGAGCAGGATCAGGTCCATGCATCCGGCGTAGAAGTCCGAACCGCTCAGCTCGTGCTTGAAACCCTCCATGCCTGCTTTCTTGAGATGGAACTTCGCCTTGTCGGGGTCATAGGAGCGTTGCGGAATCTCCGAAGCGTAGAAACGGTTGGCGGGTGAGATCGGATGGTCGTTTCCGAGCGCCCCGTAGCCGCGCAGCCATCTCTTCAGCGCATCCTCGCGGTCGAAGGCGTACTTGAGCGCGAGGCGCAGATCGTTGTTGTCCTTGAAGGGCGCCATGTCCAGACGCATGGGATAGGTGTAGTGCTTGGTGCCGGGGGTGTTCAGCACCTCGATACCTTCCTTCTTCGCGAGCAGGTCCGCGGTCAACGGCGGCACGTCGTCGATGATGTCGAATTCCCCCGTGACCAGTCCGGTCTGGCGGCTGGTGGCGTCGGCGATCACGGTGAGGTCAACCGTGTCGAAGAAGGCACGATCGTCCCTGAAATAGTTCGGGTGGCGCTCGAGAGAGCCCCGTACTCCCGGTTCCCAGGACCGCAGCGAGTATCCTCCGGTACCGATGCCGGGCCGCACCTCGCCGTCCACGACCGGGAGGATGTAGAAAGTCTGGGCGGAGAGCGAGACGGGAAAATCCGCATTGCCTTCCTGCAGCGTGAAGACGACGCGATTCGGCCCGTCCTTGCGCATGTCCGTGATCGTCTCGGCGATGGACTTGGTGGCGGACTGCGAGTCCTCTCCGCGCTGGCGGTCAATCGACGCGATCACGTCGTCGGCATCCAGGGTCTTCCCGTTGTGGAACTCGACCCCCTGGCGAAGATTGAAGGTCCACTCGGTCGCGCCGGAGTTCGCGTCCCAGGATTCGGCGAGATCCGGCCCCAACTGCCCCTCCGGGGTGATCTCGGTGAGCTGGTTGCCGATGTTGAAGAACAGCATGCCGGTGAAGGTACTCGTCAGGTGGATGGGATCGAGCGAATCGGTGGTCGATCCACCGGTCCAGCCGACGCGGACATGACCGCCGCGCTTCGGGGTGGATGCCCGGGCCGCGGACGAATACATCGAGGAAGACAGCCCTGCCGCCACCCCGAGCGCCGCCGCGCGCTGCATGAACTCGCGCCGGCTCAAACCTCCCTGCGATACCTGTTTCCTCAACTCATCGAGTCGCATCATCTGGTTTCTCCTCATCTGGAAAAGATCGAGTCGTCAGACTCGGGGGCATCCCCTTCGGCGGCCATCGCCTCACCGGGGGACGCTCCCTGTCCACCGGGCGTGCCGGGAAGCTCCGTGGGGGCCGGAGTCTGCCCCGATGGGCCTGGACGCGGCAAGAGCGCTCGATGTCCGCAGGCCCGGCCCAGGGCAGCCCAAGGAGCCGTCTCCGGTACCGGGCACTCGCTTCAGACCGGCCGGTCGCCGCCGATGGTCACGCGGTGCATCACCCGGCGATGCCGGTCAACCTCTCCGAAGAAGTCCGGCACGGCACGATGCAGACTGACCCGATTGTCCCAGACCGCAACCGCTCCCGGAGACCAGCGAAAGCGACACGAGAATTCCGGGCGAAGCGCGTGCCCGCACAGATAGTCGATGAGCGGCCGGCTTTCCTCGCTCGTCATGTCCTCGAAGCGCCGGGTGAACCCCGGGCTCACGAACAGGGACTTGCGGCCCGTTACGGGGTGCGTGCGCACCACCGGATGCGAGGCGGCCATGGGCTCGCCCTGCTTTCCCGCCATCGCGCCCGGGGTCGAGTAGTTGGCGGGGGATCCCGACTCGTTTACGCCCCGGAGCCCCGACAGGGCCGACTTCAGTCCATCTGACAGGGTCTCGTAGGCGAGGTACATGTTCACGAACACGGTGTCTCCGCCGTAGGGCGGGATCTCGAGCGCGTAGAGGCTCGCGCCCATCGGCGGCGCCTCCAGGAACATGAGATCGGAGTGGAACTTGCTGTCCCAGTTGTAGGGCTCCCCCGGGGAGCGGATGATCTCGATGATCTCGGGCCACTCGTCGAGTCCCCTGGTGAAGGGGTGCTCGATCGGGGGACCGAAGTTGCCGGCGAAAGCGTGGTGCTGCGCGCACGTGAGCTTCTGATCCCGGAAGAAGATGACGAGGTGCCGGTGAAGTGCATCGAGCACCTCCCCGCGGACTTCCGGGGACAAGGGCAGGGAGAGGTCCGCGCCGCTCAACTCCGCGCCCAGCGCCCCGGCAAGGGGGCTGACTTCGATGTGCCGATACTCCACTTCGAGTGTGCTCCGCGATGTCCCGCCAGACGGCTCTTCCAATCGATCTTCCCTGATCATCGCTCCGTGCAGCCCACGAACACAAGGTGCCCTCCCGGTGGGCCGGCCACCCTCCTCGGACCACGTCGCACGGTCACGCAGCCTCCCGTGACGAGGACGTTGCGGGGCCGGGCGGAACGTGCCTGCGAGGCTTCGCTCCCCCTCATTCGGCAGCGGCGACCTCGGGGCTCCGGGCCCGCTCGCGCTCCCGCGTCCAGAAGGAGGTACAGGGGATCTTCGCGCGGTCGCACCGGCCGGCGTATCGGTGCGCGATCTCCGTGACCTCCGACATCAGGCCCTCCTCGAGGCGGATCGGCTCCCAGCCGAGTGCACGCAGCGCGCCGTTGCGGACCACGAGCTCGTTCTCCGCTTTCTCGTTGCGCGGATTGGGAAGATGGGCGACCTCGCAGCCGGTCATGCGCCGGACCATCTCGGCGAGATCGCGCAGGCGATGCGTCTCGGCCATCTGGTTCATGATCCGGGGACGGGAGCCGCGCGCCGGCGCACTCTCGAGCGCTTTCTGGATGCAGCGGCAGGTGTCCTGGATGTGGATGAAGGCGCGCGTCTGCCCGCCCGTGCCGTACACCGTGAGCGGATAGCCGACCGCGGCCTGCATCAGAAACCGGTTCAACACGGTGCCGTAGTCGCCGTCGTAGTCGAAGCGGTTGATCAAGCGTTCGTCGCGCCGGGTCTGTCCGGTCTGCGTGCCCCATACGATGCCCTGATGGAGATCGGTGATCCGGAGCCGGTCGTTCTTCGCGTAGTACTGGAACATGAAGGCGTCCAGCACCTTCGTCAGGTGATAGACCGAGCCGGGGTTGGGCGGGTAGACGATGCTGTCGGCGACCTCGCGCCCGTCCCGGGCGTCGAAGCGCACGTCGAGATAGCCGTCGGGCACCGGCACCGGCTCCTCGTGCCCGTAGCCGTAGACGCCCATGGTCCCCAGGTGCACGAGGTGCGTCCCGCCGCCGGTCTCCACGATGGCGTTCAGCAGGGCGTGGGTCCCGTTCACGTTGTTGCGGACCGTGTAGCCCTTGTGCTCGGGAGACTTCATCGAGTAGGGCGCGGCGCGCTGCTCGGCGAAGTGCACCACCGCGTGGGGGCGCTCGGTGCGGAGCAGGTCGATGACCGTGTCGAGCTCGGTGATGTCGGCCTCGACGAAACGGAGCGCCCGTCCCGACACCTCGCGCCAGGCCGAGATCCGCTCCTCCATCGACCGAATCGGCGTCAGACTCTCCGTGCCGAGCTCCTCATCGATCCGGCGCCGGGAGAAGTTGTCCACAATCACGACGTCATGGGCGAGGTCGGAGAGGTGGAGGGCGGTGGGCCAGCCGCAGAAGCCGTCTCCCCCGAGTACGAGAATCTTCATTTCCGTCGTCTCGTTTTCGCGTCGGATGCCGATTCGTCAGGGCGACGATCGACGCGCCCATCCCGAACCCGTGGATGTGGTGGGCGGGGTGCGCGGGTCACCGTCGAAGCGCTGGTAGAGCGCGCCGAGCCCGGGCAGGCCGAGCGAAGGGAACGCGAGCTCCATGTACCGAGCCGTCGAAGAAGGCCACCGTCAACGCTTCGGACGGCCGGCCCCTGCGGGGGGACAGGGAGGCCACAGGGCGGTGCCGTGAGATGATTCGAGATGCGGAACCTGTCAACGACATCGAGGTGGCGATGGTCGGGATCGACTGAGCAGGGGCCGGCATGGTAGCCGCGGCGGATGGGCTGATCCAGACCTCTTCGGGAAGAGGTCAGGGCAGATTTTTGTTCTGACTGACGCGGTTGGATTTCAAGGCGGAACCTGTG
>CAYFYD010000377.1:0-4547 GCA_964347195.1 uncultured Ectothiorhodospiraceae bacterium | reverse complement strand
GGGAACGCGGGAATGACCGGAGGGGATGCGGTAATGACAGGAGGGGATGCGGGAATCACGGGAGGGGGCGCAGGAATGACGGGAAGGCGCAGGAGTGACGGGAAGGCGCGGGAATGACGGGAGGGGGTGCGGGAATGG
Organism: uncultured Ectothiorhodospiraceae bacterium; assembly: GCA_964347195.1. Lineage (GTDB taxonomy): Bacteria > Pseudomonadota > Gammaproteobacteria > HK1 > HK1 > JAJEAD01. The sequence continues at coordinate 4,409 of CAYFYD010000377.1, read as the reverse complement.
CGGGGAGTGTGGTGTTCGTCATTCCCGCACTTGCCCCCTTCCGTCATTCCCGCGGAAGCGGGAATCCATGTGCGTTAGCCGGTCACGGATGCGGAACGCCGCGCGTTCACGAAGGCCCGCATGTGGAACTCGGCCTGCGCGGGCACGTAGCGGAACTCCCGTCCCGCCGGGCAGGCGCGTCGCGCCAGACAGCCCTGCATGAGGCAGGAGCAGCCGGCGGGCGAGGCGACGTGCTCGACGCAGGCCGCGACGTCGTAGCCCGAGCGGGTCATCGCGCCGACCGGGCACGCGTCGAGACAGGGCTGGTCCCAGCACTCGTCGCAGGGCGAGGGTGCGGCCCGGGAGGCCGGCAGCTCGAGGGGCTCGGCGAAGAGCAGCGCACCGCGATACGCGTGCCACAGCCCGTAGCGCGGGTGGATACCGAGGCCGATCGGAGACGAGTGCAGCGACTCCGCCCGCTGCGCCCAGCGCAGGAAGGGCAGAAAGGGCGGTCCTCCGAAGGGGAAGGCCGGGGCCGCCCGAAAGAGGACTGCGATCTGCCCGATCACCCGGCGGCTCCACCGATCGAGGCGGTGCTCTCCCGCCGCGAACTCGGGCGAGCACTGGAACTCCGCCCACATGCGGGAGCCCGCATTGCCGATGAGCACCAGGGTCTGCGTCGTCCTCCCGTCGGGGAGCGCGGGCACCGCATCGCCCTCTTCCGGACGGAAGGCGCCCCGCATCACGAGGCCTGCCGCCTCGATCGCATCGCGTACCGCACCGACATCGACGCTCACTCGTAGCTTCTCACGTCGTCGATCACCTTCCCGTCGTTGGCGAGCGTGCCGGCACCGGCGAGGCGCACCTCGCCGCGCAGCTTGCACACGTCGCGAAGGCTCGCCGCGATCGCCGCGGCCAGCGCCTCGGAGCGCTCGCCCGGGACCTCGCAGTGCAGGGTCATCAGGTCGCGGTGGCCGGCACTGCCCACCACGAGACGCCCCCGGGCGACTTCGGGATGGCGCCGCAGCACCTCCGCCACCTGGCTCGGATGCACGAACATCCCCCGCACCTTGGTGGTCTGGTCGGCGCGCCCCATCCAGCCCCTGATGCGCAGATTGGTCCGCCCGCAGGGGCTCGTTCCCTCCATGAGCGCCGACAGGTCCCCGGTAGCGAACCGGATCAGGGGGTAGTCCGGGTTGAACACCGTGACCAGCACCTCCCCCACCTCGCCCGCCGCCACCGGAACGCCGGTGCCGGGACGAACGACCTCGAGGAGTACGTCCTCTTCCACGATCATGCCTTCCATCGCCTCCGACTCGTAGGCGATGAGGCCGGCCTCGGCAGTAGCGTAGCACTGGAGCACGCACTCCACTCCGGCGTGCCGGAGCTTGCTCCGCAGGCTCGGCGGGAGGGCCTCGCCGCCTACCAGCGCCTTCTTCAGGCTCGAGAGGTCCCGGCCGAGCTCCGCCCCTTTCTCGAGGATGATGTCGAGGAAGGAAGGGGTGCCCGCGTAGGCCCGGGGCTTCAGCCGGCTCATCGCCGCAACCTGGAGCTCCGTCTGTCCGACGCCCCCCGGGAAGACGCAGCAGCCGAGCGCCTGCGCCCCGGACTCCAGCATCGCGCCCGCCGGCGTCAGGTGGTAGGAGAAGCTGTTGTGGAGGAGGTCCCCGCGGCGCACCCCGGCCGCATACAGGCCCCGCGCCACCCGCCAGTAGTCGCCTCGACCCGCCTGGGGCTCGAAGATCGGCCCCGGCGAGAGGAACACGCGGGCGAGCTCGGAGATGTCGGAGGCGGCAAAGCCGCCGAAGGGAGGGGCCGCCGCCTGGAGCCGGGCGAGCTCGGACTTGCGGGTGACGGGAAGGGCGGCGAGCGCTCCCCGGTCCCGGACCTCCAGAGGATCGATGCCGGCGAGCAGCTCGGCGTAGGCGCTCGCGTTGGCCTTGGCGTGCCGGAGGAGGCCGGGCAGCTCGGAGAAGACGTCCCGCTCGCGCTCCTCCGGAGATCGGATCTCGCGGGAATCGTAGTAGTCCGACATGGCGGGAGTTTCCTGACCCGGGCTCACGCCAGCCACCGTTTGCGCCGGCGGTAGTGCTTGACGTCGCGGAAGCTCCTCCGCTTCTCCCCGCTCACCCCGAGGTAGAACTCCTTGACGTCCTCGTTGGCGCTCAGGGCTTGCGCCTCTCCGTCGAGCACCACCCGCCCGGTCTCGAGGATGTAGCCGTACTTCGCATAGCGGAGCGCGACGTTGGTGTTCTGCTCTGCGAGCAGGAACGTGACCCCCTCCTCTTCGTTCAGCCGGCGCACGATCTCGAATATCTCTTTCACCAGTTGCGGTGCGAGCCCCATGGACGGCTCGTCGAGCAGAATGACGGAAGGCCGGGCCATCAGCGCACGACCGAGCGCGGTCATCTGCTGCTCCCCTCCGGATGTGTAGCCGGCCTGGGCGTGACGGCGCTCCCCGAGGCGCGGAAAGTAGCGGTAGACCTTGTCGAGATCCTCCTGCACCGCGCCCCGTCCGTCCCGGCGGGTATAGGCGCCGGTGAGCAGGTTCTCCTCCACCGTCAAGTGCTCGAAGCAGTGGCGCCCCTCCATCACCTGGATCACCCCGCGGCGTACCAGATCCGAGGGGCTCAGACGCTCGATCCGCTCGCCCCGGAACTCGATGCTGCCCTTGGTGACGTCGCCGCGCTCCGCTCGGAGGAGGTTGGAGATCGCCTTGAGGGTGGTGGTCTTGCCCGCGCCGTTGGCCCCGAGGAGGGTGACGATACCCCCCTCGGGGACCGAGAGCGAGACGCCTTTCAACACGAGGATGACGTGATCGTAGATCACCTCGATGTTGTTGACGGCGAGCAGTGGCGCTCCGTCGGTCGCCATGGACCTGCCGCTCCTCGAGCTCAGCCCTCCATGGCGCAGTCGCGCGGTGTGATGTCGTTCTCCGCCGCGTAGGCGGCCGCGGCCTCTTCGATCATCGGGCGCACCACGTCGCGCATCGCCGGGATCCAGTCGGACACGATGTTCCACTTCTCGCCGTCCCACTGCTGGATGAGCACCGGACCCATGGTCTCGTGGTCTTCGCAGCTCACCTTGACCGGCAGCGTGAATCCTTCCATGCCGAGCTCCGCCAGCCGCTCCACGCCGAGGTCGAGGTTCTCGAGTCCCCAGCGCACCTCGGCGCCGGTCAGCGGACGCTCGCCGTACTTCGCCTGCGCGGTGCGCACCGCCTCTACCGCGAACATCGCGTTGACCATGCCGCGGTTGTAGAGCACCTCGCCGAGGTTGTTCTCCTTCGCCGCCTCCGCGTCGCCGCCGTAGACGTGCGAGACGATGTCCGCATGCACCGGGTAGCCGTCGCCCACCCCGTGGAAGTTGCCCGCCTTGTAGCCGATGGCGCCATCGCCGGCGGGGATGACGTCATTCTCGCTACCGGACCACCACACGCCGATGAAGTGGTCCATCGGGAAGTTGATGGCGGCCGCCTCCTTCACCGCGACCTGGTTCATCACCCCCCAGCCCCACAGGAAGATCCAGTCGGGCTTGTAACGGCGGATCTGCAGCCAGGTCGCCTTCTGCTCCTGCCCCGGATGGTCGACCGCGAGGAGATTGAGATCGTAGCCGTACTTCCCGGCGAGCGCTTCCAGCGTCGGAATCGGCTCCTTCCCGTAGGCGCTGTTGTGGTAGATGAGGGCGATCTTCTTGCCCGCGAGGTTCTCCATACCCTCTTCCTGCTCGCCCACGTAGCGGACGAAGGCGGACGCCTGGCTCCAGTAGGTGGTGGGGAAGTTGAAGACCCACTTGAACACCCGCCCGTCCGCGGCCGCGGTGCGTCCGTACCCCATGGAAAAGATGGGCACCTCGTCGACCGCCGCCTTGGGGATGAGCTGGTAGGTCACGCCGGTGCTCATCGGGAAGAAGACGCTGGCGCCGGTCGGCCCCTTGTTCTTCAGCTTCTCGTAGCACTCCACCCCCACCTTGGTGTTGTACTGGAACTCGCATTCCTCCCAGGTGATGGTGACGCCATTGATGCCGCCGTCCCGGGCGTTCACGAGGCGGTAGTAGTCGAGCGCGCCGTTGGCGACCGGGATGCCGTTCGGGGCGTAGGGGCCGGTCCGGTAGCTCATGATGGGAAAGAACTGCTCGTTCTGGGCCGCGGCGCTCCCGGCCCAGAGGCCGGTCAGCACCAGCGCGGCGACGAGCCCGCGGGTGACGAGTTTCTCGAGCTTCATCTGCTTCTCCTGTGATCTGCCGGGAATGAGCGTTGCGTGACGACGCTCCCGCGACCGGAATTTAGCACGACCCCGTCCCGGAAACGGCCCGCGGCCTCCCGCGCCAGCAATTCTCATTTTGCTCGTCGGGTCCCGCGGCAGGACCGGCACGGCCGTCGATCTGCCCCCGATCTGCCCCCGATCTGCCCCGGATCGAGTCGCAAGGAG
>CAYFYD010000376.1:0-4592 GCA_964347195.1 uncultured Ectothiorhodospiraceae bacterium | reverse complement strand
GGTCGACCACTCCCCGGGTGAAGGTCGGGTGGGCGACCCGGCAGTGGTAGCACTCCGAGTAGTTCTCGACGGACACCTTCCAGTTGCAGTCCTCCTCCACCGAGCGGGTGAGCAGCGGGCGCAGCTCGTCGATGCCGGGGAGGAAGGCCCGCAGCTCCTCCTCGACGCCGGGATACCACTCGGCCATGGGGGCCGCACCGGGGTCGAGATTGACGAAGAGGAAGCCGCGGAAGCTCTCCAGGCGGACTTCCGCGAGGCAGATCGTCGAGGGGTCGAAGCCGGGGGTGCGGTCCGCGTTCGGCGCCCTCACGAGCCGGCCCCCGAGATCGTAGGTCCAAGCGTGGTAGGGGCAGGTGATGAGGCGGACCCTGCCCTCCCCGCGCAGCAGCTCGTGCGCCCGGTGCCTGCAGACGTTGTGGAAGGCCCGGAGCCGGTCCTCGGCGTCCCGGACCACGAACAGGCTCTGGTCCCCGATCCGGAAGGTCTTGTAGGTCCGCTCCTCCGCGACCTCGGAGGCGTGGCAGGCGTACTGCCAGGTCCGGGCGAAGACCCGGTCCATCTCCAGGGCATGGTGGTCCGCGTCGAGGTAGTAGCGGGGAGGCAGGGCGCGGACGGGCTCCGCAGGGGCGGTCGTGGTGGTCATGGCGAGCGGTCCGGAACGGGGGTGGTGGAGGCGAAGCGGCGCACACGACGATCAGGAAGACGACGGGGCGCGACGACTCCGGCCGCACCGGCGGGCGGGCGCCGGCGGCGGTGAAGCCGCAGGGACGCGAAGACGGACATCCGCCGTTGCCGCCTGGTGCGACTGCCTCCTTGCGGTTGACGACGCCAAGGTCGCAGGATCGGGATTGCACCAGAAAAACACTCCTTTTTCAGCAGGGGATCGGCCGTGGCGGAAAGCGCGCGGGTCGTCGTCATCGGCGGCGGCATCATGGGGATCAGCCTCCTCTACCACCTCGCCAAGGAAGGTTGGACGGATGCCCTCCTCCTGGAGAAGGGCGAGCTGACCTCCGGCTCGACCTGGCACGCGGCGGGGCAGGTCACCCACGGCCTCGCCCACTGGGGCCTGGGCCGCATGAACGCCTATGGCGTGCGGCTCTACCGCGGGCTCGAAGCCGAGACGGGACAGTCGGTGAGCTGGCACGGCTGCGGCTCCATGCGTCTCGCCTACCTCGACGACGAGGTCGACTTCGTCCGCCACGTCCTCTCCGTGGGACGCGGGCAGGGCGAGCCGATGGAGCTGATCCCGCCGGAGGAAGCCGCGAAGCTCCATCCCTTCTTCAGCTTCGAGGGGGTCAAGGCCGTGCTGCATACGCCGGAGGACGGCCACGTGGACCCGGCGGGCGCGGCCTTCGCCCTGGCCAGGGGCGCCCGCGACGCGGGGGCCCGGATCCGCCGCTTCACCCGCTGCACCGGAGTCGAGCGGCGGCCCGGCGGCGAGTGGAAGGTGGAGACCGAGCAGGGCGACATCCTCTGCGAGCACGTCGTCAACGCCGCCGGCACCTACGCCCGGCAGGTCGCCGCCTGGGTCGGCTACGCCCTGCCGATGGCCAACACCACGCACCACTACTTCGTCACCGAGCCGGTGGAGGAGTTCGAGGGGCTCGAGAGGGAGCTGCCGGTCATCCGCGACGACATGACCTATTCGGGCTACATCCGCATGGAGCAGAAGTCGGGTCTCATCGGCATCTACGAGAAGACCGGTCCCCGGACCATCTGGGACGACGGCGCCCCCTGGGAGGCCGAGCACGAGCTGTTCGAGCCCGACTACGACCGCATCATGCCCTTTCTGGAAAAGGCGCTGGAGCGCATGCCGCTGCTCGCACGCTACGGCATCCGGCGCGAGGTCCACGGCGCGATCCCCATGCCCCCGGACGGACAGATGCTGCTCGGCCCGGCGCCGGGGCTCGCGAACTACTGGTGCTGCTGCGGCTCGCACGTCGGCATCGCCTGGGGGCCGGGCGCCGGCCGGTACCTCGCGCAGTGGATGGTGCACGGCACGGCCGAGATCAGCATGCGCGACTTCGACCCCCGACGCTTCGGCCCCTGGGTCGACCGGGAGTACGAGATCGGGCGCGCGAAGGAGGAGTACGTCCTGCGCCACGAGATCCCCTACCCCGGGCGGCAGCGCACGGTGGGGCGGCCCCGGAAGTCGAGCCCGCTCTTCGAACGCCTGAAGCGGGCCGGCGCCATCCACGAGGAGATCTACGGCTGGGAGCGTCCGCGCTGGTTCGCCCTGCCCGGCCAGGCGCGCCGGGACCTCTACGGCTGGCGCCGCCCGGACTGGCACCGGGCCGTGGCCGAGGAGTGCAGGGCCGTGCGCGAGCGGGTGGGGATCATGGACCTGAGCGCCTTCGGCAAGATCGACGTCTCCGGCCCCGGCGCGCGGGAATTCCTGGAGCGTCTGGTCGCGGCCCGCGTTCCGCGCGCGGAGGGCGGCGTCGCGCTGGTCCACTTCCTGAACGAGCGCGGCACCATCGAGGCGGAGGCGGTGGTGACGCACATCGAGGACGAGCGCTTCTATCTCGTATTCGCCGCCTTCTTCGAGCAGAAGGTCCGCGACTGGCTCATGCGGCACCGACGGGCCGGGGAGGAGGCGTCGGTCGAGGTCGTCTCGGAGCGGTTCGGCTGCCTCGCGCTCAGCGGACCGGAGTCCCGGGCGGTGCTGAGCCGGGCCACTCGGACCCCGCTGGACAACGCGCGGTTTCCCTGGTTCACGGCCAGGGTGGTCACCGTCGCCGGGGTCGAGGGCGTGCGCGCCCTGCGCCTGTCCTACCAGGGCGAGCTGGGCTGGGAGCTGCATGTGCCGATGAGCGGCCTGGAGGCGGTCTACGAGGCCCTCTGGCAGGCCGGAGAGCCCCACGGCATCGCCAACTTCGGCTCCTACGCGCTCAACGCCCTGCGCCTCGAGAAGGGCTTCAAGGGCGCTTCCGAGCTCACCAACGAAGTCACCCTGCCCGAGGCCGGGGTCATGCGCTTCTGCCGCCCGGACAAGGGCGGGTTCATCGGGCGCGAGGCCACCCTCGAAAGTCTGAGGCAGGAGGAGAGCGGGGAGCTGCCCTGGGTCTGCGTCCAGGTCGAGGTGGAGGCCGGCGACGCGGACGCCCACGGGGGCGAGACCGTCTACTGCCGGGGCGAGCACGTGGGGCAGGTCAGCTCCGGCGGCTTCGGCTTCACGTGCGGGAAGAGCCTCGCCTTCTGCTACGTGCATCCCCGCGCCGCCGTACCCGGAACCGGGCTGGAGGTCCTGGTGCTCGGACAGCGGCGCGAGGCCACGGTCCTCGGCGAGCCGGTGTACGACGCGGCGAGCGAGCGCCCGCGAACGGACGGACGAGGCGTGGAAGACGCGCCCCCGCCGCCATGAAGATCACCGCGGTCAAGGTCCATCAAGCCACCCTGCCCCTCCGGAAGGGCTATTCCCTCTCCGGCGGGCGGCTCCACCTCGACAGGCTCGACTCCACCCTGGTCGAGTTGGAGACCGACGAAGGGCTCACATGCCTCCCCGCGGATGTATCGGGGGAGCCTGCCTACGCCGAGGCTCCCGCCGATGCGCACGAGCCGCCATCGGCCCGGTCCGCCCCGCCGAACCGGTCCGGCAGGATCCTCAGCACCCTGATCGCGAGCACGAGGATCAGCAGGGAGACCGCCACCCCGCCGACGCCGAGGAGAAGCTCGGGCGGGCTTGCCTGGTTGCGGGCCGGCTCGCCGTCGACGAGCGAGCCCTCGATGACCTCCTTGCCGGGGAAGATGACGAGGGGGGCCGCCTGCCCGCCGATGACGATGCCGTAGAGCTGGCTCAGTCCCCCTGCCGTCACGAGCGTCGCCGCCGCCGCGACCCATCTCCGAGAGAGCGCGCGCACGCCCCACAGGATGACGAGCGGCGCGGCCGTACCGGCGAGGATCTGCCCGACCCAGAAGACCGCCGGATACGTGCCTCCGCCTCCGTCGACGAGCAGGAAGCGCTCGACCGCGGCGTGCTCGGCCGCGTAGAGGTTCGTCAGGTGCCGGACGATCACGAAGTAGAGCACCAGCAGGACGAACATCGCCTGCAGACGCGCGAGCCTGCGCAGCAGGCCGTCGTCGAGCGGGCGCGCCGTGGCCGACGCCGCTCCCAGCAGCACCAGGATGAAGACCGCGAGGCCCAGGGAGAGCGACATCGCCACGAACAGCGGCGCCATGACCGCCGCGTCGTACGCCTGCCGCGCCACGAGAAAGCCGAAGATGCAGCCGGTGCCGGTGGTGAGCACGATGCGCCACACCAGCGCGACGATGGCCGCGGGACGCACGTACCGGTGCATCCGACGCTCCATCCGCATCCACAGGTAGACCATGACGACCGCCGCGAAGCCCGTGTACAGCAGCATGTTCCAGGCGAAGATCGACAGGAAGTTGTAATGGGTCATGGCGACCACGAGCCGGTCCGGCCGCCCCAGATCGAGGACGAGCACCGCGAGCCCACCGGCGAGCAGCGCGAGCGCGAGCACCGCCGACAGCCGCGCGAGCGGTCCGTACGCGGCCCGCCCGAACACCGATGCGACCGACGCGACGTTGAGCGCGCCGGACGCGGCCACGATCAGGAACACCGCGAACAC
>CAYFYD010000375.1:0-4592 GCA_964347195.1 uncultured Ectothiorhodospiraceae bacterium | reverse complement strand
AATCCCGAAGCTCGGAGTCTGAAGCCGTCAAGCCGACTTTTGAAGAGCCCTGCGGCCCGCCCCGCGTTCCTGCGGCCGGAGCAGAGCAGTGGCTCCGCGCTCCCGCGGCCGTTAGTGCGAGCCCGCGCCGTGGGCGGGGGCACGAGCCGGTGGGAGAGGCGCTCCTGCTTCGCGCGCGGGAGGGATAAGGCGGCGGGAGCGGCGGCGCCCCGCCCTCCGGAGCCGGAGCATCAGTGTTCGGGGGCACACATTGCTTCCCGCCCCCGCTTTCGCTGGGGGCAGGCTCTGCGCGGGAATGACGGGAGCGCGGGTTTCGGAGGCGGGAATGACGGGAGTAGCCTCGACTCGAGTATTGTCCGGGAGGGCCCCTTTGTTCGAGCGGCCTGGATCTCCGGGGCGGGGAACAGCCTCCGATTCGAGCATCGTCATTCCCGCGAAGCTTGTCCCCGACCCCGATCGGGGAGCGGGAATCCATTGACTTCCGAGACGCAAATTCGTCAACCGATCACGGATGGGCGTCGGGGCGCGATACCCTAGACTATCCGCTGCGGCCGCGCTCGCCCCAAGGGCGCCGCGGGATTCGCAGGACGGGCGGGCCCGCGAGCACTCCGGACGAGGCGGCGGCGGAGTCGGGACGGCGCCGGGCCGGGTCCCGGGCCCGCGAGGGATACGCTCGTGCTCCGAATCGAGAAGCTCCGCAAGGCCTACGACGAAGGTGGCGTGCGCCGCGAGGTGCTGCGGGGCGCGAGCGCGCACCTGCACGCCGGAGAGTGCGTGGCGGTGACCGGGCGCAGCGGCACCGGGAAGTCCACGCTGCTCAACCTCGTGAGCGGCATCGACGAGCCGGACGCGGGCCGGGTGTGGCTGGACGGGCACGAGGTCGCGGCCGGCTCGGAGCGCGCACGCACGCTGCTGCGACGGGCGCGCATCGGGTTCGTGTTCCAGTTCTTCAACCTGATCCCGAGCCTGAACGTGGAGGAGAACCTCCGCCTGCCGCTCGAGCTCAATCGCCTGCACCGCAACGCGGAGACCCGGATCCGCGAGGCGCTCGAACGGGTGGGCCTCGCCGAACGCAGGCTGAGCTTCCCGGACCGCCTCTCCGGGGGCGAGCAGCAGCGGGTGGCGATCGCCCGGGCGCTCATCCACGAGCCGGTGCTCGTGCTCGCGGACGAGCCCACCGGCAACCTCGACCCGGAGAGCGCGGCCGGCGTCATCGCGCTCCTGCGCGAGCTCGCCGCGAGCGAAGGCCGCCTCCTCCTGCTCGCGACGCACAGCGAGGAGGCGGCGGGGGCGGCGGACCGGGTGCTGCGCCTCGAGCGCGGCCGGCTGGTCGAAGCGGCACCGTGATCGCGCGGCGTTCCACCCTGCGCCTCGCGAGCCTCCGCTACGCGTGGCGCCATCCCTGGCAGCTCCTGCTCGCCCTCGCCGGGGTCGCGCTCGGGGTCGCGGTGGTCATCGCGGTGGACCTGTCCATCCGGAGCGCCCGCCTCGCCTTCGAGCGTTCCCACGCCGCGGTGGCCGGCCGCGCCACCCACGTCCTGCGCGCCGAGCCCGCCGGGGTGGAGGAGACCCTCTACGCGGAGCTGCGCGGACGGGGGCTCCGCGCCCGCCTCGCGCCGGTCGTGGAGGGCCACGTGAGCCTTCCCGGCGAAGCGCCGCGCACCCTGCGGGTCCTGGGGGTCGATCTCTTCGCGGAGACTCCCTTCCGTCCCCATCTCGGCGGGGCGGCAGCCCGCCGATGGCTGACCGACTTCCTGACGCGCCCGGACGGCGTGGTGATGGGGGCGGGAGGCGCCGAGTCGCTCGGGCTCGAGCCGGGGGAGCGCTTCACCGTGCAGGTGGGGGGGAGGCCGCGCTCCCTCGTTCTGCTCGCAACGATCGAAGCCCCGGACGGTCTCTCCGAGGCCGCGCTCTCGGACCTGCTGGTCGTGGACATCGCGGGCGCTCAGGAGCTCTTCGGTCGGATCGGGTACTTGAGTCGGGTCGACGTGGTCGTCGAAGGGGACGCGGAGCGCGAGGCCCTCGCCCGCGCCCTCCCGCCCGGGGTCGCGCTCCGGTCCGCGGGACGCCGGCACAAGGTGGCGGCGGAGATGGCGCGCGCGTTCGAGCTCAACCTGCGCATGCTCGGTCTCCTCTCCCTCGTCGTCGGCATGTTCCTCATCTACAACACGATGACCTTCTCCGTGGTCCGGCGCCGCACCCTGATCGCCCACTTCAGGATGCTCGGCGTGACCCGGGGGGGCGTGTTCGGCCTGGTGATGGCCGAGGCCCTGGCGCTGTGCGCGCTCGCGTCCGCGCTGGGGCTCGGACTCGGGACGGCGCTCGCGCACACCCTTCTCGATCTGGTGACGCGCACGCTGAGCGACCACTACTTCGTCGTCGCGGTGCGCGACGTGGACCCGGACGCTGCCACGCTGCTCGGGGGCTTCGCCCTGGGGACGGGAACGGGGCTGTTCGCAGCGGCAGTGCCGGCGCTCGAGGCGACCCGGGTCCCGCCGCGCATCGCCGCCCTGCCGTCCACTCTCGAGTCGGGCGTGCGTCGCCTGCTCCCCTTGGCGACGCGTCTCGGCGTGCTCGGCCTCGGGAGCAGCGCGCTCCTCGCCGTCTGGCCGACGCGGGACCCCGCGGTCGGCTTCGCGGCGCTGGTCGCCCTCGTGCTCGGATGCGTGCTGCTCGCACCGGGGGCGAGCCGCATCCTGCTCCACGCCGCCGCGCGCCTCGCCCGGCGCGGAGGCGGGACCCTGGCCGCGGTCGCCGCGCGCGGCGCCGCCGCGGGTCTCGGCCGCAGCGCGGTCGCGGTCGCCGCCCTCATGGTCGCGCTCGCGGCCACGCTCGGGATCGGGGTCATGGTGGACAGCTTCCGCCGGAGCGTGGAGGTCTGGCTCGACCGCACCCTGCGCGCCGACCTCTACCTCGGCGTGCCGGGCCGCGGGGCGGAGCGCACCCTCCCGCTCTCCCTCGCGGACGAGGTGCGCGCGCTTCCCGGCGTCGACGAGGTGAGCCTCGGGCGCGTGCTCCCGGTCGACACCGAGCGCGGTCCCGCCCGCCTCTTCGTCCTCGAGATGGCGAAACGGAGCTACCCCGCCTTCGATCTGCTCGAAGGCGATCCCGAACGGGTCTGGCCCGCCTTCGACACCCGGGACGCGCTCCTCGCGAGCGAGCCCTACGCTTGGCGCGAGCGCCTGCAGGCCGGCGACGAGGTCGCGCTCGCCACGCCCGCGGGACGGCGGCGCTTCGAGGTGGCGGGTGTGTATCGGGACTACGAGTCGTCGGAGGGGACGCTGCTCGTGAGCCGCAGCACCTACCTGCGGCACTGGCCGGACCGCGGCGTCAGCGGGATCGGCGTCTACCTTCGCCCGGGGCAGGACGCCGAGGCGGTGACGGAGGGGATCCGCGCCCTGCTGCCCGCGGACCGGGAAGTCGTGGTGCGCCCGCGCGGCCGCATCCGGGACGCGTCCCTCGCGATCTTCGACCGCACCTTCACCATCACCGGGGTGCTGCGCCTGCTCGCGTGCACAGTCGCCCTGCTCGGCGTGCTGAGCGCGCTGCTCGCGCTCTCGCTCGAGCGGGCCCGGGAGGTGGCGGTGCTGCGGGCGATCGGCCTCACCCGGCGCGAAGTCTTCGCCGTGGTGCAGGGAGAGACCGGCCTGCTCGGTCTTGCCTCGGGACTGCTCTCGATCCCGCTCGGCCTCGGCATGGCGCTGCTCCTGATCCTGGTGATCAACCGGCGCTCCTTCGGCTGGAGCATGTCGGTGCACGTCGATCCCTCGCTGTGCCTTCAAGCCCTGGGGCTCGCGCTGCTCGCGGCGCTCCTCGCCGGTCTCCTCCCCGCGTGGCGCATGGCCCGGCAGGCACCGGCCGCGGCCCTGCGCTCGGAGTGACGGGGACGCGCCGAAGGACCTCCTGCCCCTGCTTCCTCGACGCTCGAACCCTCGGTACATGAGCGCCCGGTCGCCCGCAACGACGCGGCAGCGAAGGAACACGAGGCGCGCACGTTGACCAGCCTGTACAATGCCGGCCTGCAATGGCTCGTCGATGCACGTCGCGCATGGGGCAGCGCTCGCAGCGGCATGCGGGTGGGATGAGGGGCTTTCCGAGGACGAAGCGATGCGGAACCCGATGGCACTCAACGTAGCGGGCGCGACGCAGGGCAACCGAAGCGAGAAGAGAGGGTGAGCTGCCTTCCCGAAGGCGTCGCGGCCTACGCGCGCACCGCCACGTTCTCGGCGCGGTCGATCCCCGGGAATCTCCGCAAGTCCCATCGAACCAAGCCCGGGACCTGGGGGAAGATCGTCATCCTCGAGGGAAGGCTGCGCTATCGCATCCTGGAGCCGGAAGTCCGTGATCTCGAGCTGTCACCGGACTGCCCCGGGTTGGTGGAGCCGCAGGTACCGCACGAGGTCGAAGCGCTGGGCGATGTCCGCTTCTACGTGGAGTTCTATCGCTGACGGCGGACCGGGCTTCCAGGCTCCATGCCTGCGGTAACTGTCGCGCACGGAACGGATCCGAGTAGCACGGACGGCTGATCCGTGCTGCCGCTTCGTTCCTCGGGGAGGTGTCGCAAGCCTGAGATGCAGGTGAATTCGGTGAGC
>CAYFYD010000374.1:0-4602 GCA_964347195.1 uncultured Ectothiorhodospiraceae bacterium | reverse complement strand
GAGAAGACGGCTTGCGGCTCAGGGTGAAGTCAGGCGCCAAAATGAGAATTGCTGAGCCGGATCAAGGGAGCTTGCCGGCCAGATAGCGTGCGATCGCCCGTTGCTCGATGCCGCCGTCCGCCTGCACCTCGCGCAACAGGGCGCGAGCGTCCTCGAAGTCCTCCATGTCGATGTAGGTCTGGGCAAGGTCGAGCTTGGTCTGGAACTCGTCGATCTCACCGGTCAAGCCCTCGCCCAGGATGAGCGCGGCGCCGCCATCGCCCCCCCCGCCGTTGCCCGGGCGCGCCTCCCGTCGCGCCCCGCCGCGTTCCTGCCCCCCCTCGGGAAGCCCGGCGAGGGGCCCTGGTCCGAATCCGCGAGATGCGCGCTCGTCCCCGGCCAGGGGCGGGGGCCCGGAGTCCCCGAGCGCCTCCGTGTCGAAGGAAGGTCGCGAGGAGGGCCGGCCAGGACCGGGCTCGTCGACCGCCTCCAGCGCGCTCACCAGGTCCGAGGCCTCGCGGTCGAAGTCCGGATCGGACCCGAGCTCTTCCTCGAAGGCACGAGTCACGTCCTCGTCGGGATCGATCCCGATCTCGAAGTCGTCGACGTCGGGCTCCCGACCGGTCCGCCGCGACGCGGATGCCGGGACCCGCTCCTCCGGCACGCCGGAAGCGACTCCGTCCCGGAGCTCGGGCGACTCGCCGGCGAGCGATTCGTCCCCGGGGGACTGCTCGTCCCCCCACGGATCGGCCGACGCCTCGTCTTCGTCGGAGAGGTCGTGCGCTTCGTCGTACTCGCGGCCTGCGCCCCGCCGGCGCATCAGCGCGACGAGCCCTCCCAGGATCAGGATTACGCCCACCAGTCCGACTCCTCCCACTACCGGACTGAACCCGAGCAGCTCCTCGAGGGCGTCCAGCGAGGAGCGCGCGGCGGCCGGCTCCCCTTCGGGGGCGGTGCTTCGACCCTCCTCCCGAGCGGTGCCTGCGCCTTCCGCCTCTTCGCCGGCGCGGGAAGCCCCGATCTCCCCTTCCGGCTCCGCCGCCGGCCCGGGCGCGGCCGTCCCGGCTCCCGCGCCGATGGCCGCCGACTCCGCGGCTTCGGCCCGGGCCGCGGACGCGGCCTCGGTTCGAGCGCGCGCTTCCGCCCGTGCCAGGTCGGCGGCCTCCGCCTGGGCCCTCGCCTCTTCCTGCGCCCGGGCCGCCACCCTCGCCTGGAGCCTCGCTTCGCTACGGGCTTCCGCCGCCGCTTCGACCTCGGCGGCGAGTCGGCGCTGCAGCCCGGCGATGTCGTCGTCCTTGAGCGCAACCAGCCGCTGGAGATCCGCGATGAGCTGGTCCGCCTCGTCGAGCCGGGCGCCCAGATCGGAGACCTCCTGGCGTTTCGAGTCCGCCTCCTCGAGGGCGAGGGCGAGCTCGGCACGCAGCTTCTCCGCGAGGTCGGCGCCCGGCTCCTCCCCGGTGCCGGGCGTAATCACCCGCAGCCTCGCGTCCGATGCTTCCGGCGCCTCCGCGACCGCCTCGACGCCCCCCGGCGCCGCGTCCGCCTCCCGGCTCGGAGGCGGCGCCGGATCCTCGCCGCGCACCGCTTCCGGGGAAGCGGGCCCGGGCGAGGCGGCGCCCGCCGGCAGCGTCGGAAAGCGGATCTGCCATGCCTCGTTCTGGCGACGCACCTCCTCCATGGCGGCGGCCTTGTCGTCGGTCCCGCCGATGCGGTGGAGACCGGGGATCGCGAGCACCGCTCCCTCGCGCAGGGCGTTCACGTTCTCGAAGACGAAGGCGTGGGGGTTGGCCGCGAGCATCGCGAGCATCATGCGCTGCACGCTGACGCCTTCAGGCCGGTGGCGACCGGCGAGCAACCACAGAGTATCGGTCTCGCGGACCGGGCCGTAGGACGCGACCCCATGCGGCGGCGCGGAGTCGAGCCGCACCGTGTACTCCCGCAGCGTCCGGCCCTCGGCCCACACCGCCTCGACGACGAAGGACACGAACGGCGAGTCGATCGGATCACGGCCAATGACCATGACGTGGGGGGGGCCGGGGCCATCCATCACGATCCTGAACTCCAGCGAATCGAGATGGGCGGGACGTTCGATTCCGGCCCGGGCGAAGTCCTCCACCCCCCCGAGCCCCACTTTCAGTCCCTCCTCTCCCCCTTCCGGCAGACCGGGGAGAGCGATGCGCGCCATGAGCGCTTCGCCGCGCAACGAACCCACCTCGAGGTCGCCGAGCTCCACGGCGACGGCGCCTCGCGCCGCGAGCAGGCACAGACCGGCGAAGAGGAGCGCAGCGATGCGCTTCATGACGCAGTCCCCGAATTCATGCCGCCACCGATCCCTTATAGCTTCGGAGGTGGTCCCGTACCAGCATTTCCGCAATCTGGACGCTGTTGAGCGCCGCGCCCTTGCGCAAGTTGTCGGAGACCACCCAGAGGTCGAGTCCCCGCGGGTGGGAGATGTCCTCCCGGATGCGGCCCACGAACACCTCGTCGGCGCCCGCGGCGTGCGTGACCGGCGTGGGGTAGCCGCCGGCGGCGGGCTCGTCGATCACGCGCACTCCCGGGGTCGACCCGAGCAGACGCCTCGCCTCCTCCGCACTCGCCTTCTTCCGGGTCTCGAGGTGCACCGCCTCGGAGTGACCGGTGAAGACCGGGACCCGTACCGCGGTGGCGTTCACGCGGAGGTCCGGGTCGCCGAGGATCTTCCGGGTCTCCCACACGATCTTCATCTCCTCCCGGGTGTAGCCGTTCGCGAGGAACTCGTCGCAGTGGGGCAGCGCGTTGAAGGCGATCGGGGTCGGGTACACCTCGTGATCGGCCGGCCGACCCTCGAGGCAGGCGGCGGTCTGCGCGGTGAGCTCCCCGATCGCCTCGCGGCCGGTCCCGGACACCGCCTGGTAGGTCGCGACGTTGATCCGCTCTATCCCGAACGCGTCGTGCAGGGGCTTCAGTGCCACCACCATCTGAATGGTCGAGCAGTTCGGATTGGCGACGATGCCGCGGCCCCGGAAGCCGGCGATGTCCCGGGGATTGACCTCGGGCACCACCAGGGGGATGTCGGACTCGTAGCGAAAGCGCGAGCTGTTGTCCACCACCGTGCATCCGAGCGCCGCGGCCCGGGGCGCATACTCGTCCGCGACCCCCGCCCCGGCCGAGAACAGCGCGATCCCCGCCTTCGAGAAATCGAACTCCTCGAGGGGCTCGACGCAGTGCGCTGCGCCGCGAAAGTCCACGTTGCGCCCGGCCGATCGCTTGCTCGCGAGAGGATAGAGGCGAGCGAGCGGAAATCCGCGCTCCTCGAGAATCGCGATCATCTCCTCTCCCACCGCGCCGGTCGCTCCCACCACCGCCACATCCAAGCGGTCGTACTTCATCGCATGTGCGCCTCCCACGCGTCGCCGTACTTACAGATCCAGCGCGTCCCGCACCGCGTCGCCCATCCGGCGGGTGCCGACCGTCTCCCCTCCCCCGCCGCCGATGTCGGGAGTCCTCAGTCCGCGCTCGAGGACCCGGCCCACCGCCTGCTCCACCCGCTGCGCGAGCGCCGCCTCCCCGAGGGAGTGGCGCAGCATCATCGCCACCGACAGGATCGTCGCGAGCGGGTTCGCCACTCCCTGCCCCGCGATGTCGGGCGCCGCGCCGTGGATCGGCTCGTAGAGGCCCCGGTTCCGCTCGTCCAGCGAAGCGGAGGGCAGGAGTCCGATGGAACCGGTCAGCATGGACGCGAGGTCGGAGAGAATGTCTCCGAAGAGATTGCCGGTGACCAGCACGTCGAAGCGGGTGGGCGCCCGTACGAGCTGCATGGCCGCATTGTCCACGTACAGATGGCTGAGCGTTATGTCGGGGTAGTCTCTCGCCACCCTCACCGCGACCTCGCGCCATACCTCGCTGGTCTCCAGCACGTTCGCCTTGTCGACCGAGCAGACCCGGCGCGCACGTGTCGCGGCCAGCTCGAAGGCCACCCGGCAGATCCGCTCGATCTCCGATTCGCGGTAGACCATCGTGTTGAAGCCTTCCCGCTCTCCGCTCTCCGGCCTTTCCCGGATACCACGGGGCTGACCGAAGTAGATCCCTCCGGTCAGCTCCCGCACGATGAGCAGGTCGAGGCCCTGGACCACCTCGCTGCGCAGAGTGGAGGCTCCGGCAAGGGGCGGGAACAGCACCGCGGGACGGAGGTTGGCAAACACGCCGAGGCCGGCCCGCAGGCGCAGCAGCCCGCGCTCGGGGCGCAGGTCGCGGTCCAGGGACTCCCACTTTGGTCCACCGACCGCGCCGAGAAGGACCGCATCGGCGGACCGCGCCGTGGCGAGGGTCGCATCGGGAAGCGGGTCCCGGTGGGCATCCACCGCCGCGCCGCCGATGTCGGCGTACTCGAGCTCGAGCTCGACCGCTCGACTCGAGCGCAGCACTTCCAGCACCTTGACCGCCTCCGCGACGACCTCGGGACCGATACCGTCCCCCGGGAGAACGAGAATCTTCGCCACGGCGCGCCCTCCTGTCTTGGCTCCGGCGAAACGAAAACGCGCCAGTGTATCGGAACCCCCGCGCTCCCGTCACCGCGCAGCCCGTCCCCGACAGGGCTCTTCGAAACTCGAGGTTCGGGGTTCGTTGATCGGAATGGATTCCCGC
>CAYFYD010000373.1:0-4607 GCA_964347195.1 uncultured Ectothiorhodospiraceae bacterium | reverse complement strand
AAGCTTCGCGGGAATGACGGGAGGGGGCGCGGGAATCCATCGCCTGATTCCAGTGCTTCGAACCCCGCAACTCGACTTCTGAATGGTCCTGGACGCTTGAGCCGGCCTCTGGCATGGCGCTGCCTTTCGTATGACACTGGCGCCATGGAGCTCGCCGCGCACCGTTCGATTCGCGTTTGGCGCCCGAGCGCCGAGACGGTCACGTGGCTGGTGACCGCCGCCCTCCTCGCGGCCGGTTCGCTGCTGCCGGAGGCGAACTCCGGAATGCTGATCGCGGTGGCCCAGGGCCTCCTCGCATTGTTGCCGGTCGTGGTGGTTGCCGCGCTCCTCGCCGGCGCCCTGACCTTGGGCAACTGGTCCGACCGTGCCTTGTCCTGGCTTTCCGGGGGGCCGGCTCGCGCGGTGGTCATCGCGAGCTTCGTGGGGGCCATTACCCCGGTGTGCGGTCTCGGAGTACTCCCCCTCATCGCGACTCTCTTGCGCCGGGGACTGCCGCTCGCGCCGGTCATGGCGTTCTGGGTCTCGTCTCCGGTCACCGATCCGAGCATGCTCCTCATCACCGCGAGCATCATCGGAGTGCCCTTCGCGGTCGCCAAGACCGTGGCCGCGTTCGGCATCGGACTCTTCGCGGGCGCGGTGACCTGGTCCCTGCCCGGGTTCCGGGGCGCCGGTCATCACCTCATGCGCCTCGCGTCCCTCGAACGGCACGGCTGCGAAGGCGGGTCCGCTCGGTTCTGGCCCGAAGCCTGGGGCAGCATCCGGCTGGTCCTCCGCTGGCTCGCCCTCGCGCTGGTCCTGGAGGTCTTCCTGCAGCGCCTGGTGCCCGACGCCTGGATCGTCTCGCTCTTCAGCGACGATGCGGCCGCATCCATCCCCCTCGCAGTCGTCGTCGGCGCGCCGATGTACCTGGACGGCTACGCGGCGCTGCCCCTCGTGCGGGGACTGATGGAGAAGGGCATGAGCTTCGGCGCCGCCCTCGCCCTGATGATCTCCGGCGCGGCGGTGAGCCTCTACGTCGCGGTGGCGGTCGCCTCCATCGTGCGTATCCGGGTCTTCGCCCTCTACGTGCTGCTCGCAATGGTGGGCGCGGGCGCCGCCGGCTACGTGGCGAGCTGGCTGGTCTGAGGAGTCCGCGGCGTCCGAAGCAGGGGGCCGGTGAGCAATGCGGGCCAAGCAGGAACATTCACAAGTCGACGTCGGGCGCTCGTCCGGGCTTCCGAGCCGGTCATTCCCGCGGAAGCGGGAATCCATTCCGGTCAACGAACCCTGACACTCGAGTTTTGGAGAGCCCCGAGGGGCCAAGGCCCCGTCCGCATCCGCACCGCGAGTGCTGCTACCATGCCGCCGCGACGGGAGCCGCCCGGCCGGTGGTGTGCCCGGGAAGTGCGAAGGGCCGCTCCCGTCCTGTCCCCGTACCACATGGAGCGATCGCAGATGAAACACAAGACCCTCTCGAGCCTGCTCGCGGCCCCGCTGCTGCTGGCGCTCGGTCTCGCGAGCCCCGGCAGCGCCGCCCTGGAGACCGACAAGCTCACCTGCGCGTTCACGTTCTGGCCGGGCCAGGGCGTCTACTTCCTCGCCCGGGAGCTCGGCTACTTCGACGAAGAAGGCGTCGAGATCGATCTCATTCACGAGGACGACATCCAGATCCAGACCGAAGCGATGGACGCGGGCCAGCTCAACTGCAACTCCCGCACCATCGGTGAGTACCAGAGCCGCCCGCGCACCAGGGAGACCGAGGGCATCGTGATCGCCGCGATGGATGTCTCCCTGGGCGGGGACGGGGTGGTGGTGAGCGGTGACATCGAGGATGTCTGCCAGCTCGAAGGCAGGACCTTCGCGATGGAGCCGACGCTGCCCGCCAACCTGCTCCTGCAGATAGAGCTCAAGGAGAAGTGCGGTCTGACCCTCGCGGACCTGAACATCCTGCACATCGCGACCGCGGACGGACTCGCGGTGTTCGAGGACCCCGCGGTCTCGGCGGTCGAGTCCTACGAGCCGCTGCTCAGCCAGATCGTCGCCAACACCTCCCGCGAGGGCGCCTACAAGCTGGTAGATTCCGCCGATCATCCCACCCTGATCGTGGACGTGTGGTTCCTCCACGGCGAGCTGATCGAGAAGAACCCCGAGCTCGTGCGCTCGATGCTGCGGGCCGCCTACCGGGCGATCGACTTCTACTTCGAGGACCCCGACCGGTCCCACGAGATCATGGCCCCGCACTACAACCTCACCACGGAAGAGATGGCGGAGGCCTTCGAAGGGTTGCGCTTCACCACCTACGAGGAAGCGCTGGAGCTCTTCGGCACCCCGGACGCGCCGGGACCCTTCAAGGAGACCTTCGACACCGTGATGCAGCTCAACATCGAACAGGGCGTGGCGGACGAGGCGCTGGTCTACGAAGAGCAGGTCGACGCATCGCTGCTGGTGGACCTCTTCGAGGGACACACCCGGTAGCCGCTCTTCACCGAAGGCGGGGGCGGCCGGCGTGTCGCCGCCTCCGCCCTCATCGGGGTTGCGTTGATGTCCGGAGAACCATCCGGTCCGCGTTCGGCGTGGCGGGCGCTCGTTGCGTTCCGCGGGACTCTGAGCCGCCGGACCGAGCTCGCTCTCGGGGTGCTCGCGTTCGCGCTGCTCCTTGGCCTGTGGCTCGCGGTCGTCGGGTCGGGGACCATCAAGCCGCAGTACCTCCCTTCGCCCGCCGCCATCCTCGGCGCCTACCACAGCCTCTTCACCCGTTTCGAGTTCACCCACGACATCTACATCAGCGTGCAGCGCGTGACGATCGCCTTCGGCATCGCCGCGGCAATGGCGATCCCGATCGGGATCCTCATGAGCAGCTTCCGGGTGGTGGGGGCGATGAGCGAGCCGGTGATCGACCTCATCCGTTATCTGCCGGTGCCGGCGCTGGTGCCCTTGACGGTAATCTGGCTGGGGATCGGCGAGGTCTCCAAGGTCGCGCTGCTGTGGATGGGCACCTTCTTTCAGCTCGTGCTGCTGATCGCGGACGACGCCAAGCGCGTGCCCCACGAGTACGTGGAGATCGCCTATACCGTCGGCGCGAAGTCGCGGCAGGTGCTGCGCTGGATCATCCTGCCCGCCATGCTCCCGAGCATGGTGGACAACCTGCGGATCACGCTCGGGTGGTGCTGGAGCTACGTCATCCTCGCCGAGATCGTCGCCGCCAACGACGGGATCGGCCACGTCATCTGGGCGTCGCGGCGCTTCGGAAAGACGCCGGAAGTGATCGCGGGCGTCCTCGCCATCGGCATCATCGGGCTCGCGAGCGACCAGCTCATCCGTTTCGTCCACCGTCGCGCCTTCCGCTACCTGCGCTAGGAGCTTGCGCCGCAGAACGCTGTTGCAGGCGCTCGGTGGGCTCACGTACCCGTTGTCCTGTCCAGAGATCCGAATCTTGCTCCCTGATCCCCGAAATGGACACTCATGGGCGTTCATGGTGTGGTGCTGTCCCACCAGAATTTTCTGCGGCGCAGACTCCTGGCGGAAGCCCGAGCAGCGAATGACGGCGAACACGCAGCGGGAGAAGGGCCGGGCGGTGCGCGGACCGGGACGGCACTGATGGCGGACAAGCCCCCTTTCCTGCACCTCGACCGGCTGTCGAAGTCCTTCCGGCGCCATCCGCGGGAGCCCGAGATGCAGGTCATCGACGAGGTGTCGCTCGTCGTCGAGGAGAACGACTTCGTCATCTTCGTCGGGCCTTCCGGCTGCGGAAAGACCACCCTGATGCGCATCGCGGCCGGTCTCGAGCGTGCCACTTCGGGGCGGGTGGTGCTCGACGGCGAGGCGGTGACGGGGCCGGACCGCCGCAAGGGGGTCGTCTTCCAGTCCTACTCCTCCTTCCCCTGGCTCACCGTGCTCGAGAACGCGGAGTTCGGCCTCAAGTTCCGCGACGACGTGGCGAGGAAGGACAAGCGCGACATCGCCCGCCACTATCTCGGTCTCGTGGGACTCGGCGGGTTCGAGAGCTTCTACGTCAATCACATCTCCGGCGGCATGCGGCAGCGGCTCGCGATCGCCCGCACCCTGTGCGCCGACCCGGACGTGCTCTTCATGGACGAGCCTTTCGGCGCGCTCGATGCCCAGAACCGGGAGTTCCTGCAGGTCCAGCTCCTCGAGATCCGGGAGAAGGAGCGCAAGACCATCGTCTTCGTCACCCACGACGCCGAGGAGGCGATCTTCCTCGGAGAGCGCATCTTCGTGTTCTCGGCCCGACCGGCGAAGATCATCGAGGAGTTGACCGTCGCCGACCATCTCCAGGGGGAGCGCACCCTGGAGCTCAAGGATACGGAAGCCTTCTTTCACATGCGCAACCATCTGCTCGAGCTGACCCGGGCCCAAGCCCGGCGCACCGAAGAGATGGCGGTACGCACCATGTCGGGGGCGTGACTCGCCCATGAACCTGCCGGGGCACATGGATTCCCGCTTGCGCGGGAATGACGGAAGGGGGTACATGGATTCCCGCTCCCCGATTGGGGTCGGGGACGAGCTTCGCGGGAATGACGGAAGGGGGTACATGGATTCCCGCTCCCCGATCGGGGTCGGGGACGAGCTTCGCGGGAATGACGGAAGGGGGTACATGGATTCCCGCT
>CAYFYD010000372.1:0-4613 GCA_964347195.1 uncultured Ectothiorhodospiraceae bacterium | reverse complement strand
CCTGCTTCCACCCTGCTATGCTCTACTGATTAAGAGTGCAATTAAATTGGGTCTTGAGGAAGTGAGGCAGGGAGAGCACGGCGCCGTCTACCGCCTGCCTTCCGGTCGCATCCTGACCAGCCGCACCCGGTCCGCGCGCCGCACTGCGACCTGATCGGCCGGATTCTGGGCCTTGATGCCGGGACGTCTGCGCATGGTGAGGGAGATCGCGGCAATGATTGCGACCAGCAGGATCACCGCCGCGATCTCGAAGGGGTAGGCATAGACCGTATAGAGCAGCACCCCGAGCTCCTCGGTATTGCTGTAGTCCGCGTCCCGGCGCACGGGAGCCCGGACCAGGTCCGGTCCGAAGCGCCCGGAGCCGAGAACGAGGAGGAGCTGCACCACGATGAGGGCCGCGACCGCCGCCCCCAGCCCGAGATAGCGGGTGAACCCCTCCCGCAACGGGCTCAGGTTGATGTCCAGCATCATCACCACGAAGAGGAAGAGGACCATTACCGCGCCGACGTAGACCAGCACCAGAACGATCGCGAGGAACTCCGCCTCCAGCAGGATCCAGACGCAGGCGCTGGAAAAGAAGGCGAGCACGAGGAAGAGCGCCGCGTGCACCGGATTCCTCACCGTGATCACCCGGAACGCCGCGAACACCAGGATCGCGGCAAAGACGCCGAAGACGGCGAGCTCGGTCATCAGCGGTACCGCGCGTCCTGCATGCGGTCCTTCGCGATCTGCGCTTCGTACCGGTCTCCGATCGCGAGCAGCTTGTCCTTGGTCATGATCTGCTCGCCACGCTTCTCGAAGTGGTACTCGTAGATGCGGGTCTCCACGATGGAGTCGACCGGACACGCTTCTTCGCAGAAGCCGCAGAAGATGCACTTGAAGAGGTCGATATCGTAGCGGGTGGTGCGCCGGGTGCCGTCCTTCCTCGGCT
This sequence comes from uncultured Ectothiorhodospiraceae bacterium, assembly GCA_964347195.1. Lineage (GTDB taxonomy): Bacteria > Pseudomonadota > Gammaproteobacteria > HK1 > HK1 > JAJEAD01. Next base: position 3,682 of record CAYFYD010000372.1, on the reverse strand, counting down.
CGGAATCGATGGTGATCGCCAGCGCCGGGCATACCGCCTCGCAGAGCTTGCACGCGATGCAGCGCTCTTCGCCGTTGGGGTAGCGCCGGAGTGCGTGAAGCCCCCGGAAGCGCGGCGACTGGGGCGCCTTCTCTTCGGGGTAGCGCACCGTGAACTTGCCCGAGAACATGTACCGGATGGTCAGGAAGAGACCCCGGAAGAGCTCCACCAGCAGGAAGCTCCGGACCCGGTCGCGTGCCTTGCTCATCGACTCGTCCTCCCCGTCACGCCGCGTCGAACCAGGGCGGAACGTCGAGCATGATCGCGACGCCGACCACCACTATCCACACGATGGTCAGCGGAATGAACACCTTCCAGCCCAGCCGCATGATCTGGTCGTAACGATAGCGCGGGAACGTCGCCCGCAGCCACAGATAGAGAAACATGAAGAACAGTGTCTTCAGGAGCAGCCAGTGCAGTCCCGGTCCCAGGGGAAAGCCCTCGGTGAAGCGGTCGGGAAAGATGCCCTGGAAGGGCGAGAGCCACCCCCCGAGGAACATGACGCTGACCAGTACGCTTATCAGGATCATGTTCGCGTACTCGGCGAGGAAGAACACCAGAAAGGCCGTGCCCGAGTACTCGACGTGGAAGCCGGCGACGATCTCCGACTCGCCTTCCGCCACGTCGAAGGGCGCCCGGTTGGTCTCCGCGATACCGGCGACGATGTACACCACGAACATCGGCAGGAGCGGCAGCCAGAACCAGTTCAGGACGCCCCCGTCCTGGGCGTGGACGATCGCCCTCAGGTTCAGGCTCCCCGCCGCCATGAGCACCACCACCAGGGCGAAGCCCATCGCGATCTCGTAGGCGACGATCTGCGCGGCGGAGCGCATCGCGCCGAGCAGCGCATACTTCGAGTTGGACGCCCAGCCCGCGATGATCACCCCGTAGACCCCGACCGAAGTCATGGCCAGGATGTAGAGCAGGCCGGCGTTGATGTCGGCGATCACCAGCTCGTCGCTGAAGGGAACTACCGCCCAGGCCGCGAGGCCCGCGCCGAGGGCGAGCACGGGGGCGAGAACGAAGAGAAAGCGGTTCGCGCCGGCAGGGACGATGATCTCCTTGAAGACGAGCTTGATGCCGTCGGCGATCGGTTGCAGCCAGCCACGCGGCCCCACTCGATTCGGCCCCATGCGCACCTGGATGTACCCGATCACCTTGCGCTCGGCGTAGAGGTACCAGGCCACCGTCAGCACGAGCGGGACGAGGACGGCCAGGACCTTGGCCACGGTCCACGCCAGGGTGACGAGCGAGTCCGGCATCTCTTCTCCGGTGCCGTCTTCAGGCCGGCTCGACGCGTACCGGCCCGATGTCCGGCCCGAGGGCTGCACTCTCGGGCACGCCGGCGGGAACCGCGACGCAGCCGTCCGGCAGACGATCGTCGATCACCACCCGGGCCGTGATGCGGGCATCGCCCTGACGGACCACCGCGCTCGCACCCGGCTCGAGGCCGAGACGGGCGGCCGCGCCGGCATTCAGCGCCACTCCGGCGAACCCGGCCTCCCGGGTCTCCTGCAGGGCCCGCGCCCGCCGCACCACGGGGTCCGTGGCGTAGGCGGGTACGCGGCCCAGCCGGCACAGCGACTCCCGGGACCATTCCGCCCGCGTGCCGAGGCGCCGTTCGCCTCGACCGGGCGAATCCCCCCGTTCCGCCCTGCCCCTCACTTCGTCCCGGACCTCCTCCACGCTCATGTGGTCGAAGCCCTCGATGTCGAGCAGGTTCCCCATCACCCGCAGGATCTTCCATCCCGGCCGGGCGGCGCCCCGGGGCGCTACCGCCGCCTCGAAGCTCTGCCATCGCCCCTCGATGTTGACGTAGGTGCCCGCGGTCTCCGCATAGGGTGCGATCGGCAGCATCACCTGCGCGTAGCGGCTCATCGCCTCGCTGCGAAAGGCGGTGAAGGCGGCGACGAAGCGCGCCGAATCCATCGCCTTCGACGCGGCGGCAGGGTCGCCGCAGTCGAGCTCCGGCTCGATGCCGAAGAGCAGGTATCCGGGACGCGGCTCGCGCAGCATGGCCCGCGCATCGCGTCCCGGACGCTCCAACGCCTCGCCGCCGGGGCCCCGGTGCGCGACCGCGCCCGCGAGCCACGCGCCGGCGGCGTTCGCGCCCTCGCTGAGCTCGCCGAGCGATGCACCCGCCGCCGACGCCAGCTCCGCCGCGAGGGCGCGGAGCCAGGCCCCCTCGGGGTGCGCGGCCACCGTCGGGCCGAGGAGCACGGCGGCACGTTCCGCCTCGACGAGCGCCCGCGCGACCGCGTCCGACCCCGCCGAACGCGGCGCCGCATCGACCACGTCCCGCACTTCCCGGCCGAGATCGGGGCGCTCGGGCAGCCCCCCCACCACGCCCGCGAGCGCCTCGACCATGACGCTCGGCGGGACCACGATGCACCGGTCCACCCGGAAGTTGAACGCGTAGTCCGCCGGGTTCAGCGCCATGACCCGCGCGCCGGCGAGGCTCGCCTTCCGCAATCGATGGTTGACGAGGGGAAGCTCCTTGCGCGGCCAGGCACCGACGAGGAGGACGGCGTCGCGCGTCTCGAGCTCGGCGATCGAGCAGCCGAGCGAGGGGAAGAGCGGCGCCTGCTCCTGGTCGGAGAAGTCGGCGGCGCGCAGGCGGTGATCGATATCGCCGGCCCCGAGACCGCGCACGAGCTTCTGCAACAGGTACGCCTCTTCCAGACTCGCATTCGGCGACACCAGGGTGCCGAACGCGCCGGCACCGTGCTCGGAGACGAGCGAGCTCAAGCCCCGGGCGGCAAAGGCGAGCGCTTCCTCCCAGGCGCAGGGCGACCACCGCCCGTCGCGCTTGACCATGGGCTCCTCGAGTCGGTCCGGACTGTACAGCCCTTCGTAGCTGAAGCGGTCGCGATCCGAGATCCACACCTCGTTGACGGCTTCGTTCGGTCGGGGAACCACCCGCTTCACCCGTCCCGCCATGACATGGACGTGCAGGTTCGAGCCCACCGCATCGTGGGGCGCCACCGTGTCGCGGCTCCCCATCTCCCAGGCTCTCGCCTGAAAGCGGAAGGGTTTCGAAGTCAGCGCGCCCACCGGGCAGACGTCGATGACGTTGCCCGACATCTCCGACTCCACCGCTCCTTCCACGAAGGTGCCGATCTCCATGTGCTCTCCGCGCCCGGTCGCGCCGAGCTCGGGCATGCCGGCGATCTCCTCGCCGAATCGGACGCAGCGGGTGCAGTGGATGCAGCGGGTCATGTCGGTGGCGATGAGGGGCCCGAGGTCCTGGTCCGCGACCACCCGCTTGCGCTCGCCGAAGCGGGAGATGCCGTGCCCGTATCCCATCGCCACGTCCTGGAGCTCGCACTCCCCCCCCTGGTCGCAGATCGGACAGTCGAGGGGGTGGTTGATCAGGAGGAACTCCATCACCGACTTCTGGGCCCGCATCGCGAGGGGGGACGTGGTGCGGACCTTCATGCCGTCCATGACCGGGGTCGCGCACGCGGGCAGGGGCTTGGGCGCCCTCTCGACCTCGACCAGACACATCCGGCAGTTGGCGGCGATGGACAGCTTGTGGTGATAGCAGAAGCGCGGGATCCGGATGCCGTGGCGATCGGCGACTTCGATGATCATCGCCCCCTTCGGCGCTGCGAGGAGGCGGCCGTCGATCTCGATGCTCGCG
>CAYFYD010000371.1:0-4615 GCA_964347195.1 uncultured Ectothiorhodospiraceae bacterium | reverse complement strand
TTCCTGTGTCTGGGCACCGGGATGGGCTTGGCCCCCCGCCCCGGGGGGGCGGGACTGGGCCGCTCGGGCCGCCTCTGGGCCCCCCCCCCCCCGCAGGAAGCGTGGCGCCACCCGCGGATGAGGAGGCACGCGCGCGCGGTCTGTCGCCACGTCAATCATCGGATCAGAGAAACCGACGTCGCCTCGTCCCCGGCATTTCCCGCTCGAATGCCAGTTCCGGCCCACGCTCAGATCGGCGCTGGAGAGAAACGCCGAGCGCGTCATGCCGCGCCGTTTCGCTTCGTGGTCGATAGCATGCAGCAGGCCGTAAATCCAGGGAGACATTGATCCGCCGCGCCTGATCACCAAACGCCGCTCGGCCCCTATGAGTCGCTGATCCAGGCGAGCCGGTGGTTCTGGATCTGATGGCCGATCACCCACGAGCTGACGCCGTAGTGGTGAGCCAGCTCTTCCATGTCTCGGGGGGATGCTCTTCCGCCGAGGTGTTGTGACAATCCGGCTGCCGGAGCCAGAAACTCGGCGGCAAAGGCCCGGGAGGTGCGCTGCTCCCGGGTATGCGCGTCGGTCACGAGTCGCCGGTACGTCCTCTGACTGTGGCTGAAGTGCCGGAGGTAAATCGATCGCGCGAGGCGGAATCGGTTAGCGTCCGTGTCTGCACCGGCGTTGGCGAGGATGGCGACCGAAGCGCCATCCTCACTTCGGGTCAGTGCAGCCCCGAGAGGGCTTTCGGACTCCGCTTCCATGGTCCGGGAGGGAGATTGCGCCCAGCCGAGGCGAACGAGTATCTCATCCATATCCCCGATGGGTTCATACCCGTCCGCCGGTGACAAGTGCTGCCGGAGAGTGGCCGCGCACTCATAGCCGGGATTGTGGGCCGTCCCGGTGTCGACGTCCGACCAGACAGCCCCCGGATTGTCGGCTGCCGCCGAGCCTTCAACTCGCCCCGAACGGCGCGGAGACCGAAGTGTGGGCTCGCGATTGCGGGCGCTGCCGGCATCGGCCGCGAGTGACTCGGCCCGGCGCAGCCACCCGATATCTCTCTGCAAGGTGTGCGGGCGTTCCGCGTCGAGGAGATCGTCTCTGAGCACGGCATCGAGACCCGACATCAACTCGGGAAGGGTCTCCGCAAGCTCGTCCGTGAGCTCCTCCGGGTCGAACGGGTCGATACCGAGACGAGCCGACCACTCGCAGAGCCTGCGTTCCTGTTCCGTCGCCTTCGCGATTGCCGTCCAATCCTGGCGGAAAGCCCTGACTTCCGTTTCTTCGAACCCTTCGAGTCTGTCCATGACGGCTTCGACCGCTCCCATCAATCCTCGTTCGGCATCCGTCACGTCCAGATGTACTTCACCCTTGCCGGTGAAGCGGAGAGAGTGGTGAGTCGAGGTTGTGCCGTCCGGCATCCATCGCGCGACGACCTTCTGTTCGTCTCGGTGGAGCGTGAGGTCGGGCAGCGCTCCTCCTTCTCGAGCCGCCAGCAGACTATGCCGCTGCACCCACTTTCTGTCCTGCGGCCTTCTCGCGAGATCGCGCGAGGCGTAGCGAGCAGGAAATCGATATGACTCGTTCAGGAGGAACCACCAGTTCTCCACGATCCACCGGCAAAGCGGAAAAGCTGAGCCATGCACCCCGCCGCGCAAGCTCTCGGAGGGGTCATGAACGGCTTCCGTTACGAGACGTCCACTCGCCTCGATCACGAGGCGGCACCAAGTACGGGCGAGAACCGCATCCCTCACCCCCGGGGCGTCCTGCCACTCCATGTGAAATCGGATCACGTGCCGGTGCTCCAGTCCAACCGCCCTTCCGGATCGCGAGGATACTCCACTTCTTCGAGCCGATACCCCTTGTAGGTCCCGGCCGGGCCATTGAGGTGCCGCGCCTCGTAGAGGTGCCCATCGAGCCATCCCCAGACGTACTTCGGAAAGCCCTGCTCGAAAACCGCGCTTGTGCAACCCCGACGGATGGCTTCCCGCAAAGCGGCGTTGATGTCGTTCCACCTGATCGCCGGGTCGCACGGGGTGGCATCCGAACGAAGCGCCGGCGGACCCGCCGGGCTGGGGTGGCTCTTGTGCTCCTGGCTGCCCACGTATCGCGCTCTCGACGCTGTCTCCTGCGGAAACTCATCGCCCCGCCACGGACCGATTGCACGACGTTTCGGTCGCCGATGTCTCATGGGCCGTCCTGCTCCATCAAGCCCACAGTACATGGTACGTGAGCCTGCCCGGAAGGCATCTCGACCGGATCGCCCCCTGAATCCGTGTTGCCAGCGGAGCATCGCCGTGGTAGGGATCGAGTGTGATCCGCTACATCATCCGCCGTCTCCTCTTCGCGGTGCCGACGCTGGTTGCGATCAGCTTCATCGTCTTCGCGATCCTCGATCTCGCCCCCAACGACCCCACCGGCCAGCTCCCGCTCACCATCCCCCCCGAGGTGCGCGCCCAGATCCGCGAGTCCCTCGGGCTCGGTCAGCCCTTCCACGTGCGCTACGTCAAGTGGATGGAGCAGTTCTTCGTCAACGAGCCGCTCAACATCATCGAGCAGGCCTTCGACGTGGAGATCGGGGACTCGGCCTCGCGCCTGCGGGTGCGCTCATGGGCGACCCGGAGTCCGGTGGTGGACCTCATCGTCGAGCGCATGCCGCAGACCCTGTGGGTGGTGGGGCTCTCCTACATCGTGGGGATCCTCATCGCCATCCCGATCGGCATCGTGTCCGCCTACCGGCAGTACTCCTGGTTCGACCAGGTCGGCACTTTCGTCTCCATGGTCGGGTTCTCGGTGCCCACCTTCTTCACCGGGCTGCTCGCGATCATCGTGTTAGCGTGATGCTCCAGTGGCTGCCCTCCATCTACGACACCACCCATCGCGTGACCGACCTCGCGAGCTTCTGGGTCCATCTGAAGCAGCTCATGATGCCGGTGATGGTGCTCGCGCTCTTCAACGCGGCGCAGTTGAGCCGCTTCATGCGCTCGGCGATGCTCGACAACCTGAACCTCGACTACGTGCGCACCGCGCGGTCGAAGGGCATGCGCGAGCGCGTGGTGCTCCTCATCCACGTGCTGCGCAACAGCATGATCCCGGTGGTGACCCTGATCGCGCTCGGCATCCCCACCATCTTCAGCGGAGCCATCATCACCGAGCAGATCTTCCGGGTGAACGGCCTCGGCCAGCTCCTCATCATCGCGATCCAGGGCGCGGACATCCCGCTGGTGCAGACGCTGACCTTCATGTTCGCGGTGCTGATCGTGCTCTTCAATCTCGTGGCCGACGTGCTCTACGGGATCCTCGACCCCCGCATCCGCTACGAGTAGCGGGCACCGCAATGTCGGCCACTCCGGAAAGCATCGACACCCTGCACGAAGCGCGCGTGCACCGCTCGCTGTGGATGGACGTGTGGATCGCGTTCCGCCACCACACCGGCGCGCTGGTCGGCATGGTGGTGTTCGCGGTCATCGTCCTCGGCGTGGCGATCGGTCCCTGGCTCCACGACGTCGACCCCCAGTACCTCGACATCCGCGCGAAGAACCAGGGGCCCTCGCTCGCCCACCCGATGGGCACCGACAACCTCGGCCGCGACATGTTCGCGCAGGTGCTCGCGGGCGGGCGCATCTCGCTCGCGGTCGGCTTCACCGCAATGCTGCTCTCGCTCGTGCTCGGCACCCTGGTGGGGGTGCTCGCGGGCTACTTCAACCGGCTCGACGGCCCCTTGATGCGCACCACCGACCTCTTCCTCGCACTGCCCCTGCTGCCCTTGCTCCTCGTCATCATCATGCTCTTCCGTGACACGCTGCGCACCGCTTTCGGTCCGGAGACGGGGATCTTCCTGCTCATCGTGTTCGTCATCGGCATCACGAGCTGGATGCAGACCGCGCGCATCGTGCGCGGCGACGTGCTCGCGCTCAAGGAGCGCGAGTTCGTGACCGCGGCGCGCAGCATCGGCACCCGCCGCCGGCGCATCATCACTCGTCACGTCCTGCCGAACGTGCTGAGTCCGATCATGGTCTCGGCGACCCTCGGGATCGCCAACGCGATCATCACCGAATCGGCGCTCTCCTTCCTGGGGCTCGGCTTCCCGCCGGACTTCCCGACCTGGGGCCGCCTGCTCTTCGACGGCGCCAACTTCATGACCATCACCCCCGCCCGCGTGCTCTGGCCCGGGCTCGCGATCTCGCTGACCGTCCTGAGCGTCAACTACATCGGCGACGGCCTGCGCGACGCCCTCGACCCGAGGTTGCGGGGCACGTAGGAGGATTCCGGGACAGGTCGGGGCAGGGCCATTTCACGTTGGCCGAGCATCCGCTCCGGAGGGATCGGAGTGCTCTCGTCAGTGACGTGACGGTAGTCCGTGGGCTGCGTGGAAGCCGCCCGTTGGCCGAACCTCGTCCCGGGGTCCGGGGCTCGCCATCCGGACTACCGACATCCGGTCCGGAAGCGTAGCGCGTGAGATGACCGTGGAGGTCGGGGCCTCACCCCTTCCCTTTCCAGGGGATCAGCCATCCCTCGAGCATGCGCATCAGTATCTCGATGGCGAAGCCGATCACGCCGATGATGATGATTCCGATCACGACCACGTCGGTCTGGAGGAAGTTCTTCGCGATCATCATCATCGAGCCGACCCCCT
>CAYFYD010000370.1:0-4631 GCA_964347195.1 uncultured Ectothiorhodospiraceae bacterium | reverse complement strand
GCGGGAATGACGGAGTGTGGCGCGGGAATGACGGGAGGGGGCGCGGGAGCGACGGGAGGGGCGCGGGAATCCATCGCCTCATCTCAGTGTTTCGATCTCATAAAATGAAGTCCATACGATGACTTGTGGAAGTTTTTGAATGCTGTGCCGGAATGTTCTGCCCTTCCATCGGGAGCCGAAGCCGGCCGCGCCGGGAACGAGCTGAGGCATAATCTCCGGTGCCCCATCCAGTCCGAGAGGTAACGCAAGATGGATGAGCGAACCCGCACCGAGTGCGAAGCCGCCGCCTTCCGTACCCTGGTCGATCACCTGCGCGAGCGCAGCGACGTCCAGAACATCGACCTCATGAACCTCGCCGGCTTCTGCCGCAACTGCCTGTCGAAGTGGTACCGGGCGGCGGCGGAGGGCCACGGCCACGCGCTCTCCTACGACGACGCGCGGGAGATCGTGTACGGCATGCCCTTCACCGAGTGGCGGGAGCGCTACCAGCGGGAAGCGAGCGCAGAGCAGAAGGCGGCCTTCGAGGCGGCCACCGGGCAGAAGGCCTGATCCCCGCGCCTTCCACGGCCCCGGGGGCGTCGAGTCCGATGGACACGAGCGCACTCGGCGCGGTCTCGCCCCTCGACGGTCGCTACGGCGACCGGTTGCGGGACCTGCGCCCACGCTTCAGCGAGCATGCACTGATCCGCCTGCGACTGCGGGTGGAGGTGGAGTGGTTCAGGACCCTCGCCGCGCGCGCCGAGCTGACGGGCGGGAACCCGGTCCCCGAGGCGGCGCTCCGCCCCCTCGACGCGCTCGCCGGGCGCTTCGACGAAGCGCAGGCCGCCCGCGTCAAGGCGATCGAGCGCGAGACCCACCACGATGTCAAGGCGGTCGAGTACTACCTCCGCGAGCGCCTCGAGGACCGGCCCGAGCTCCGCGCGCACCGGGAGCTGGTCCACTTCGCCTGCACCTCCGAGGACATCAGCAACCTCGCCTACGCGCTCCTGCTCGCGGAGGCGCGATCCGAAGTGCTGCTGCCCGCCATCGACGAGTTGATCGCGACCCTGCGCGCCCTCGCCCACCGGCACGCGGGCCGCGCCATGCTCGCGCGCACCCACGGCCAGAGCGCGAGCCCGACCACCCTCGGCAAGGAGATGGCGGTCTTCGTCGCCCGCCTCGCGCGCCAGCGGAAGTCGGTGAGCGGGGTCGCGATAGCGGGGAAGATGAACGGTGCGGTCGGCAACTACAACGCGCACCTCTCGGCCTGCCCCGAGCTCGACTGGCCCGGCATCGCCGAGACCTTCGTTCGAGGGCTGGGGCTCGAGTTCAACCCCTGCACCACCCAGATCGAGCCCCACGACTGGATGGCCGAGCTCTTCCATGCCGTGATGCGCTTCAACACCGTGCTGCTCGACCTCTGCCGCGACGTCTGGACCTACGTCTCGCTCGGCTACTTCCGCCAGCGCACGCGGGAGGGCGAGGTCGGGTCCTCGACCATGCCGCACAAGGTGAACCCCATCGACTTCGAGAACGCCGAGGGCAACCTCGGCCTCGCGAACGCCCTGCTCTCCCACCTCGCGGCGAAGCTCCCCGTCTCGCGCCTGCAGAGGGACCTGAGCGACTCCACCGTACTGCGGAACGTCGGGGTGGCGATCGGCCACTCGCTGCTCGCATGGCGCTCCACCCTGCGCGGCCTGGAACGGATCGAGGCCGACGGCGCGGCGATGGAGCGCGATCTCGAGGTGGCGTGGGAAGTGCTCGCCGAAGCGGTCCAGACGCTGCTCCGCTACCATGCGGTGGAGGGCGCCTACGAACGACTGAAACGGCTCACCCGCGGCCGCCCGGTGGACCGCCGGACCCTCGGCACCCTGATCGACGGTCTCCCGATTCCGGATGAGGCCAGGGCGCGCCTCCGCGCCCTCACCCCGAGCGCCTACACCGGATACGCGGAGCGCCTCGCGCGCGAGGTCTGAAGGGCGCCGCCCCCGGGTGGCACTCAGGCCCCGTCCCGGGCGCGGCGCACCTCGTCGACGACGATCGAGAGCCCTCTCTCGATCCGGTCCCAGTCGTCGGCGTAGCTGATGCGCAGGCACTCGTGCTTGTGCGGCCAGTCGTCGTCCTCGAGGCCCGGGAAGAAGTGGTGGCCGGACACCACGACGACCCCGCGCGCCTTGAGCCGCGCGTAGAGCTCGGCACTCGCGATGGGCAGTCCGGGCATCCACAGCCAGAGGAAGAACGCGCCCTCCGGCCGGTGGAGTCGGACCCCGTAGCCGGCGAGTCCGGCTTGCAGGATCGCGGCCGCGCGCTGCGCCCGCTCCGCGTAGTGCGGGCGGATGAGGTCCCGGCCGAGCGCGAGCAGCTCGCCGCTCTCCACCAGGCCGGCCGCGAGCGCCGGGCCGAGGCTCCCCGGCGCGAGGCAGAAGATGGCGTTGACCGCGGCGAGCGCGGAGACGACCTCCTCGGGCGCGATCACGATCCCGACCCGGAGCCCGGGCAGACCGAGCTTGGAGAGACTCATGCAGAGGATCGTCCCCTCCTCCCAGGACGGGGTCGCGTCTCCGAACACGATGCCGGGGAAGGGCAGCCCGTAGGCGCTGTCCACGATGAGGGGCACGCCGCGCTCGCGGGCGAGCGCCCGAAGGCGCGCGACCTCCTCGTCGGTCACCATGTTCCCCGTCGGGTTCGTGGGCCGCGATACGCAGATCGCGCCGATGTCCTCGACCTCCTCGAGGGCGTCGAAGTCCACCCCGTACTTGAAGAGCCCGTCCGGGAGCTCGGTGATGGTGGAGCGGCGCGACACGAAGAGGTCCGGGGAGAGACCGAGGTCGGCGTATCCGATGTACTCCGGCGAGAGGGGGAGAAGGACGCGTCGCACCCGCCCGTCCCGCCCCGGTCCCGCGAGGAGATTGAAGAGCGCGAGGAACGCGGACTGGCTGCCGTTGGTCAGCGCGATGTTGCGCTCGCTCAGATCCCATCCCAGCTCCCGTCGCAGCATGCGGGCGAGGGTCCGGGCGAAGGCGCGGTCGCCGGCCGGTCCGTCGTAGCGCCCCACCGCCCGCTCGAAGACGTCTTCGCGTCCCATGAGCGCCTGCATGTGCGCCCGGAAGATCCTCTCCGCGGCGGGAATGAGGCTCGGGTTGCCGCCGCCGAGGTTCATGATCTCCCTGCCCGCGGTGGCGACCTCGCCCAGATCGTCCATGAGCGAGCGCGTGCCGGACTCGCTCGCGAGCCGCGTTCCCAATGCCGACAGCTTCATGGTGTCGCAAAGGAATCGGTTTCTGCGCTCGGAGGCGTGTGAACGGTCCGCGTCAGTAGCTGCCCGGAGGCGGGGGGTGGTACATGGGAGCCGGCAGGGGGATGCACCAGTACCAGGGCGGCGCGCAGGGCACCAGGACCGGGGGCCGGGGCCAGTACCCGGAGCCGGGCATCATCGCGGCGGCGGGAGGAAGGGGAGGCATCACCGCGCCCGACTCCGGAGCGGGAGGCCACTCGGGATTGCCTCCCGGGCCGGGCAACGGCCCCGATCCTTCGCCCCACACGGCTTCGTCCGGAGAAGGAGACGAGGCCGCCCAGGGGTTGTCGCCGGTGGACCAGATCGGAGGCTCGGCTCCCGGGACGGCGGCGGGCGCGCTCCCGGGATAGGGCGCGGCACCGGAAGCGGCGCCGGCGGGGGCGCCCGTCACCGGAGCGGGGGGCAGGGCCTGAGGCGGCGGGTTCGGGGAACCGGGCGCGCCGGGCGCCTCCGGCGCCGGCGGAGCGCCGGAGGCCGCGGCAGTCTCCGCGCGCGCGTCCTCGTCTGCCTGCCCGATCACCGAGCGGGCCACTTCCAGCACCGTGCCGAGGTCCAGGTCGCCCGCGCGCGCGGCCGCCTCCGGTGCCACCGCCTCGAGCGCCTGCCCCTCCGGCGTCACGCCAAGTCCGGGCGTGACCGCCGCGACGTCCGGTTCCCCGGGGGACGGCGCGTCCGCGGCCGGGTCCGCCGCCCTCACCACCGGCTCCGCCGGCGCCGTCTCGACGGCCGGCGCCGCCTCCGATACCTGCGGCGCGGCGGCGGGCGCCCCCCCGTCCTCTTCTCCCGCCACGCTCTCCACGGCGGGCGGCACGGAGAACGCCTCCGGCGGCGCTACCGCTTCCCCCGACGGCGCTACGACCGCCGCCTCCCGCGGCGCCGGCGCCCGGGGCGCGTTGTCGGTGTTGAGCACCAGCACCAGGAAGCCGATGATGATGAGGGGACCCCAGAGCGCGAGCGCCCCGCTGATGCCGCGGTCCGATTGGGAGTCCGTCGCCGCGCTTCCCGGGGAGGAGGACGGGGTCGTGCAGGCTGGAGACGACGCGGCGGCGGGCACGCCCCCCGCCACATCGGCGGAGCCGGGGTTCGGCGGAGACGGGGGTGCGCCGGCGCCCGACCCCGCGGGAGGCTCCCGGCGCGCCGGTGTTCCGCCCCTCGCACCGCGCTCTCGCCCTCCCTCGCCCCGTTCGTCGGGATGTTCTGCCTCGGCCATCTCTGATGCGACCCCAACTTCGAGAAACAACGGCAAAAACATGAAGATGGTAGCCCGCCGGAGAGTTTCCCACGCGCACCCGACCCTGCCCTGTCAGGACCATTCAGAAGTCGAGTTGCGGGGTTCGAAGTACTGGAATCAGGCGAT
>CAYFYD010000369.1:0-4641 GCA_964347195.1 uncultured Ectothiorhodospiraceae bacterium | reverse complement strand
GCGGGACCCGACGAGCAAAATGAGAATTGCTGGTCTGCCGCCCGCCCCACCGCATCCGTGATCGGCCAGCGCTTCTTTTCGTCCCGGAAGGCCGACGGACTCCCGCCCCCGATCGGGGTCGAGGACAAGCTTCCGCGGGAATGACGATACGCGAATCGGGGGCCATTCCCCGTGCCGGTACCACTCCCCGTCATTCCCGGCCGACCAGCCTCGGGCGATTGCTCGTCCGAGGCCCTCACCGGAACCGGACGAGGAGATTGCCACCATCCGGCTCCTCCGTTGACGTGCCTCGTGGCTATCCTCCTCATATCCGCACTACCAGTCGCGGGCGGGGAAGCGGGAGTCCATGTGCATGTGCCCTGACCGAACGCGGATGCGCTCCGCCGGGGCTGCCGGCCAGGGCCTGTTGACACTCGCGACGTGCGCTCCCATGTCATGTACGGAAATCAAGGAGTTACCGCTTGCTGCGTGGGCATCGGAGGAGCATCGGCTCAGTGGCGACTCCGCACCAACTCCTTGATTTCGTGAGCTGACGACACGATGACGACGGATAGTGTGAACAGGCCCTAACGCATCGTCACCAGCTCTTCCGCCCCGGTGGGGTGGATGGCCACCGTGTCGTCGAAGTCGGCCTTGGTCGCGCCCATGCGGATCGCCACCGCGAAGCCCTGGAGCATCTCGTCCGCACCGAGTCCGACGATGTGGCAGCCGACCACCCGCTCCTCCGGCCCCGCCGTCAGGAGCTTCATCTCGCAGGGCCGCGGACGCGGTGCGAACGCGTAGTACATGGGCGTGAACCGGGTCCGGTAGACCTTCAGCCCCTCCCCGAAGGCGGCCCGCGCCTCCCGCTCCGTCATCCCCACGCTCCCGATCGGAGGATGGCCGAAGACCACCGAGGGCACGAGCTCATAGGAGAGGCGGCGCCCTTCCATGCCTCCGAACACCCGGTCCGCGAGGCGCCGGCCGGCCGCGATCGCCACCGGGGTGAGGGCCACGCGGCCGGTCACGTCGCCGATGGCATGGACGCCCGGCACGTTGGTGTCCTGCCAGGCGTCGACGGGGACCGTTCCGTCGCCGTCGACCGCGCCCGCGGTCGCGGAGCGCCCCACGTCGCCGGTGGCGGGCGTGCGCCCGATCGCCCACAGCAACGCGTCGCACTCCCGGCTCACCCCGTCGTCGCACTCGACGGCGAGGGCGCTTCCCGTCCCCGCGCGGACCGCGAGGACCCGGGTGCGGGTGAGGACGGCCACGCCGTCGGCGCGCATCTGCCCGGTCAGCACTTCGCCCACCATGTCGTCGAAGTGTCGCAGGAGGCGGTCGCGCCGCACCAACAGGGTCACGGACGAGCCGAGCGCCTGGAACATCCCGGTGAGCTCGGTGGCGATGTAGCCGCTGCCCACCACGACCACCCGCGCGGGGGCGTGATCGAGCGCGAAGAAGCCGTCCGAAGTGATGCCGAGCTCCGCTCCCGGGACCGCCGGCACGCTCGGGAACCCGCCGGTCGCGATCACCACGTGGTCTGCGTCGTAGCTCGCCCCCTCGACCCGCACCCTCCGGTCCCCGGTGAAACGGGCACGGCCCCGGATGCAGTCGATGCCGCGGTCGGCGAGCATCTTCTCGTAGATCCGGTTCAGGCGTCCCACGTAGGCGTCCCGCGCCTCCTTGAGCGCATCCCATCGGAACCCGGTCTCCCCGAGGTCGAAGCCGTAACCGGGCGCGTCCTCGAGGGTGTGGGCGATGCTCGCCCCGTACCACATGACCTTCTTCGGTACACAGCCGACGTTCACGCAGGTGCCGCCGAGGGGGCCGCTCTCGACCACGGCGCAGCGCGCCCCGTAGGACGCGGCCCGGACCGCGCACGCGATACCGCCGCTCCCGCCGCCGATCACCAGACAGTCGTATGAGTTCGTCATCGTCTTCCCGAGCCGCCAAGGACTTCGATCGGATTCAAGCTTCCCGTTTCACCGTGGATACGACTCACAGTTCCCGTCGCGGTGGAGTCCGTTTCGCGGTAGCGGCGGGACGTCCATCATGGAAACACCATTCTCGCCGGCCTCCCGAGGGTGGTCTCGATGCGAGTCGAAGCCGCGACCCGTGCTTGTATAATGCCGCGGCGCTCAGCGCGCCGCCATGCCCGCCGACCACGCCATAGCCTCCGGTGCCCATCCTGTCCTGCTCGAGGCGCGCGGCATCACCTGCCGCGGCGGCGGCCGGCTGCTCTTCCGGGAGCTCCACCTGTCGCTCGCGGCGGGCGAGCTGCTCGAAGTGCACGGCCCCAACGGCAGCGGCAAGACGACACTGCTGCGTGCGCTGTGCGGCCTCACGCAGCCGGACACGGGGGAGATCCTCTGGCGCGGACGCGACCTCCGCGGGCAGCGCGAGGGGTTTCTCGCCGCGCTCAGCCACGTCGGGCACCAGGACGGGGTCAAGCTCGCGCTCACCGTGCGCGAGAACCTGGAAGCGGCGGCCCGTCTCGCCGGGGGCGGCAGGGTGGAGGCGGCGCTCCACCGCTTCGCGCTCGGCGCGGTGGCGGACACGCCCGCGCGGGCCCTCTCCGCCGGCCAGCGCCGGCGCGTGGCCCTCGCCCGCCTGCTCCTGCGCGACGCCGCGCTGTGGGTCCTGGACGAGCCCTTCACCGCCCTGGACGACGAAGGCGCCGCGCTGATGCAGGATCTGCTCGGCCGGCAGGTCGGGAGCGGCGGCGCGGTGCTGCTGAGCACGCACCGGCCGCTCCCGCCCGGCACCGGGGGCCACCGCCGCCTGGGGCTCGGCCGATGAGGCCGCCTTCTCCGGGCGCCGCCTTCCTCGGCATGCTGCGGCGCGACCTGCTGATCGCCTGCCGTTCCCCGGTCGAAGTGCTGCACCCGCTGGTGTTCTTCGTCATCGTCGTCACCCTCTTCCGGATCGGGGCCGGTCCCGGCCCGCAGGCGCTCGCCGCGCTCGGCCCGGGGGTGCTGTGGGTGGCCGCGCTGCTCGCCACCCTGCTCGGGCTGGACGCCCTCTTCCGCGCCGACTTCGAAGACGGGAGCCTGGAGCAGATCCTCCTCAGCCCCGCGCCCCTCCCGCTTCTGGTGGCGGCGAAGGTCCTCGCCCACTGGCTCGTCGCGGGACTGCCGCTCCTGGCGCTCTCTCCGCTCCTGGCCGGCGCGCTCGGCATGTCCGGGCCGGCGCTCCTCACGCTGCTCCTGAGCCTCGTTCTCGGCGGACCGGTCCTCAGTCTGACCGGGGCGATCGGTGTGGCCCTCACCGTGGGCCTGCGCCGCGGGGGTCCCCTCGTGTCCCTCCTCGTGCTGCCGCTCTACGTTCCGGTCCTGGTGTTCGGGGCGCAGGCGGTCAACGCGGCGGGCGCCGGGCTACCGGCGACGGGAGCCCTCTACATGCTCTCGGCCCTGCTGGCGCTGGCGGCGGTGCTCTCGCCGCCGGCGGCGGCGGCAGCGCTGCGCATCAGCCTGGACTGAGCACCGGGAGCGGCCGAGCCCGTGTGGACTCCTCTCCGGCGCCTCGCCGCCCCCGCGCGCTTCTACCACTGGGGCGCCCGGCTCGTGCCCTGGCTCGGGGCCTGCACCGTCGTGCTCCTCGCGCTCGGATGGTGGGGCGGCCTCGTGCTCGCCCCGCCCGACTACCAGCAGGGCGACGGGTTCCGCATCATCTACGTGCACGTGCCGAGCGCCTGGATGTCGCTCTTCGTCTACGTGGCGATGGCGGGCGCGGGCGCGGTCGCCCTGATCTGGCGAGTCAAGCTCGCCGAGGTGCTGATGGCGGCGAGCGCGCCGATCGGTGCCTGGTTCACCTTCCTCGCGCTCGCGACCGGCTCGATCTGGGGCAAGCCGATGTGGGGCACGTACTGGGTCTGGGACGCGCGGCTCACCTCGGAGCTGATCCTGCTCTTCCTCTACCTCGGGGTCATCGCGCTCCTCGCCGCGAACGAGGACCGGCGCCGGGCGAGCCGGGCCGCGGCGGTGCTCGCGCTGGTCGGGGTGGTGAACGTCCCCATCATCCACTTCTCGGTGCAGTGGTGGAGCACCCTGCACCAGGGACCGAGCGTCGGCACGCTCGGCGCTCCCTCCATTCACCCCACCATGCTGGTCCCCCTGCTCGTGAGCGCGCTCGCCTTCAAGTGCTACTACCTCACCGTCCTGCTCATGCGGGCGCGCTGCGAGCTCGTCGAACGCGAGCGGAACAGCGCTTGGGTGCGCGCGCTCCTCTCGCGGTGAACGAGCTCGCGCACTTCTTCGAGATGGGCGGCTACGCCCCCTACGTGTGGTCCGCCTACGGCTTGGCGCTGGTGGTGCTCGCCGCCAATGTCGCCGGCCCCTGGCTGCGCCGGCGGCGCCTGCTCAGGCGCCTCGCCGAGCGCGCCGCCGCGGAGGAGGCCTGATTGCTACACTGCTTCCGTCCGGCCTCCGAAGCGCCACCCCAGGTCCCGAGCACCGTGCGTCGCATCGAGTCCCTGCCCCCCGGCAAGCCCCCGCTCCTCCCCTCCAGGACTTTCCCCCGCGGGCCGAGCATCCGCGCCCGGTGGGTC
Organism: uncultured Ectothiorhodospiraceae bacterium; assembly: GCA_964347195.1. Classification (GTDB taxonomy): domain Bacteria; phylum Pseudomonadota; class Gammaproteobacteria; order HK1; family HK1; genus JAJEAD01. The sequence continues at coordinate 116 of CAYFYD010000369.1, read as the reverse complement.
GGGGCGATCCCCTCCGTGCCCTCCCGGCGCTCTGTGGGCTCACGTAACCGGTTCTTCTGTCCGGACATCCGCATCCTGCTTCCCGATCCCCGAAATGGACACTCATTGGCGTTCAT
>CAYFYD010000368.1:0-4680 GCA_964347195.1 uncultured Ectothiorhodospiraceae bacterium | reverse complement strand
TGGTCGAGCGGCCGCCCGGGCAGCAGCGCCCGTCTTGCCCGCGCCACCCCCCGTCGTCCCCGCGACGCGCGGCCCCGACCGGGGGCGGGGACGAGCTTCGCGGGAATCCATTCCGGTCAATGAGCCTCGAAACCGGAGCTTTGAAGAGCCTTGGCGGAAACGGTCGCCGGCGCTTCACAACCATGCTGCGCTCGCCCACAATCGAGCGCGTACCAGCGCGGCGGGAGGTGTGAGATGGCAGTAGCTGTCGAGTTGCCCGGCACGATGGAGGCGGCGGTGCGCTTCGTCGAGACCACGCCTCCGGCGCGCATCGTGGAGGAGACGATCGCCCGGCTCGATGCCGGCCACGCCGCGGACGAGCTGCTCGCCGCGAGCGCGCTCGCGGTGAGCCGATCGACCGAGCTGCCGGCGGACCACCACGGAGGTCCGGTGCATCCGGTGTCCGGCGTGCACGCGATCCACCACACCGGGTCCTGGCTCACCGGGGACTGGTCGAAGATGCCGGTGGTGTACAGCGTCGCGCTCGCCAACCGGCACGTCCATTCTCCCGAAATGGGTCCGGTGATCATGGCGAGCCTGCCTCCCGATTCTCCGGAGGGGTCGCGGGAGGAGCGCCTGGATGCCTTCCGGCATGCGATCCGGACCTGCGAGCCGGTCCTCGCCCAACGTCTCTTGCTCGGCCTCTGCGAGACCCACCGCCCGGGGGAGATCCTCGATGCGATGCTCGAGACCGCCTTGCGGCGAAACGGCATGGACGATCACTACTTCCTCTACACCGTGCACGCGATGCGCGCGCTCGAGTGCATCGGCTGGCAGTGGGCGCCGGTGGTGCTGCGCCCGGTCGTGCGCTATCTCTCCACGAACATGCGCACGGTCGCGGACCCCGAGTCCGGCTTCACCTCGGAGTACGTCGACGGCAACCTCGCCGCATACCGGGAGTACCCGCGTTTCGAGGCGCTCGTCGACGAGCACCGGCTGACCGAGCGCATGACACGTCTCGAGAGCGGGGAGGACGAGGACGCGGCGGTGGGCGCGCTCGGGGAACGTATCGGTATCGGCACTCCCTTCGCGGAGATCCCCGACCTGGTCGCCGAGGCGCTCGCCGGCGGCCTCTCGCTCGCCGGCGTCGCGGAGGCGATGTCCTGCGGGGCGGCGCTGCTGCATCTGCGCACCGACTACGGGAATCCCTTCGACGTGCACCTGCACACCGGCATCAACACCCGCCGCCATCTGCTCGGAGTGCCCGAGGTGAGCCTGCGCAACAAGCTCCTCGGGCTGCTCGGCTGGGCCAACGGTCCCGAGGTCCGGCTCTGCGAGCACCGGGTGAGCTGGCCGCCGCGCTTCGACGACGCGGACGCGGAGCAACGCGACCAGAGCGGGTTGCTGGACGCTATCGAGCGCGCGATCACCGGGCGCACCCCGCCGGACCGCTCCGCCAGCGTCGAGCAGCTCTACTGCGGCGAGGAGGTGAAGAAGACCCTCGCCCTCGCGCAGGCCTACGCCGGCGAGGGCTACGACCCGGGCGCGCTCTTTCAGCGACTGGGCGAGCTCGTGTGCCGTGACGACTACAGCGAGATGCACGCCTTCAAGCACCTGCAGGCGGCGCGCGAGGAGTACGAGAGCACCCGCGAGCCCTGGCGGCGCGCGCACCTCGTCTCGGCCGCCAAGATGGCTTGGTGCACCTTCGGCTTCGACCAGGAGGTCTACGGCCAAGCGAGACGACACCTCGCGATATAGCGCGCATCCCGCGCTCGGGCCGGGGCGGCGAAGCGCGTGCCGCCGCGGCGTGCACCGGGGTCCGACGGAAACCCTGCCGGACGCGCACCCGTCGTCATCCCTTCGACGAGCGGGAATCCACCGGCCCGAGCGATCGCGGATTCCCCGGAGCGCGCCCTCACTCGAGCCGGTTCAGCACCTCGTCGGTGATCTCGAGGGTGCGGTCGATGTCCTCGTCGCGGTGAGCGAAGGAGATGCTGCCCTGCTTGGTGGTAACCGGGAAGTGGAACACTCCCGCTTCGATGAGCGCCTTCCGGTAGGCCAGGTCCTTGCCCGCGTCGTGGTGCATCGCGATCTCGCGCCAGCTCCTCGGCGCGTGGCCCATGAAGTAGACCACGAAGGCCGAACCCTGCCGCACCACGGTGGCGGGGTAGTTGCGCCGGTCGAAGAGCGTACTCAATCCCTCCTCCATGCGCGCGCCGAGGCGCTCGAGCTCGCCGTAGATCTCCGCCTCGCGGCTCATGAGCTTGGCCAGCGTCGCCTTCGTCGCCGCCACCGTGAAGGGGTGGGCGTTGTAGGTGCCGGCGACGACGACCCGCCGGGCGGGGTCCGGATGCGCGCAATGCGCCATGATCGATTCCCGGCCGCCGACCACGCCCACCGGATAGCCGTTCGCCACCGCCTTTCCGAAGACGCAGAGGTCGGGGATCACGCCCGATATCGACTGGTAGCCGCCGAGCGCATGCCGAAACCCGGTCTTCACCTCGTCGAAGACGAGCGCCGTCCCGTAGCGGTCGCAGAGCGCGCGCAGGCTCTCCAGGTAGCCGGGGTCGGGCTTCACGACACCGACGTTCTGCAGGATCGGCTCGAGGATGAGCGCGGCGACGTCGCGCGTAGCCAGCACCCGCTCCACCGCCTCCACATCGTTGTACTCGACCACCCGGACCGTCTCTTCGACCACCTTCGGAATGCCGGCGGTGATCGAGCGAAGCGGATAGCGCTCGCCCGCTTCGTGGTCCTCGAGCACGCTCGCGGGGTCCATCAGGTTGTAGGACACGTAGTCCATCCAGCCGTTGTAGCCGCCCTGCATGATGAGGATGTTGTCGCGCCCGGTCGCGGCCCGTGCGAGGCGGAGCGCATAGACGACCGCCTCCGAGCCGCTGTTGGTGAGCTGGACCCGCTCCAGCCCCGGCACGCAGGCCACCAGCATCTCGGCGACCTCGCCCTCCCACGGCGTGGTGCCGGCCCCGATGAGGGAGGCGCCGCTGCGCACGCACTCGATGACCGCGTTGTCGATCTCCTCGTCGCCGTGTCCGAGCAGGTAGGGGGCGAAGGCGGCGTGATAGTCGATGTAGCGCTTGCCCTCGTGGTCCCAGAGGTAGGCGCCCCTGGCGCGTACGAAGACCCGCATCGGGTCGATGGCGCGGTTGAGCGACATCACCCCGCCCGCGATACTCTGCTTCTGGCGCTCCCAGATCTCGGCGGCGGATTCCGGCATTTGGCTCTCTCCCGGTGGGTGCGCCCGCGGCGGGCGCCGGTGGTGTGCTGCGATGGGCGGGACGCCGAAGCGGCGCCGACCTCCGCCGGGCGCTATCTTAGCGCCGGAACGCGCGGCGGAGAGCGATTCTCCGGGCATGCCACTCCGTCGAGGCTCCGGCGCCAGTCTCCATGACGGCGAGGGGGTGAGGGACCGAAGTCGTGCGGTTGTCGGCAGGGCTGATGGGTTCTCTTGACCGTGTCCAATGAACTCGAAGGTCATGTCGATCGCCGAGCGTTTCGAGCGAAATCGTCGCCAAGCGAAGAAAGAGACTCTGCATCAAGGAGCTACGCTGTCCGGCGGTGAACGGGGACGGCCGAGAACACATGTGCCCTGCGGTTGCCGGGGGCGGCCGGTTGCGGTCACGAGCGCGAGATGGTAAACGCCGCAATCCGGGGATCGCGGAGCGCTGCGATCGGTCCCGGGCGCCGCGGCCGGCATCGTCGCCATGCGTCAACGCCGCGCGCGGATCACCTCACACGATACGGCAGACGAGCAAGGGTACGCAGGAAGAGGGGAATTCCGATGAGCCAACGCAAACTGTTCAGCAAGTGTTTCAGCACGCTCGCCCTGGCAACGTTTCTGAGTGTCACCGGGCAAAGCGCCCTGGGGGCCGAAGAGCTGCGCTATCTCGGGTGGGCCGACTACGTTCACGAGTCGTGGGTCAGGATATTCGAGGAAGAGCACGATGTGGTCATGACGGGGACCTACGTCGGCTCGAACGACGAGTACATGGCCAAGCTCGCGGCGGGCGGCGGTGAGTACTATGACGTCGTCACGATCGTGAGCTCGCTGGTTCAGCCCTCGATCAAGGCAGGGTTCATCGAGCCGCTGGACCTCGACCTGGTTCCCAATTTCCACGAAATGTTTCCGGATTTTCAGGATCTCGAGCTGATGCGGGGTCCGAACGGAGAAGTCTACGGCGCACCCTGGCTGTGGGGAACCAACCCGGTCACGGTGAATGCGGATGTCTATCCGGAAGGCAACGACTTCGGCATCCTTTTCGACCCGAAGCACGAGGGCAGGATCTCCATGTGGGACGACACGTCGACCCTCGGCGACGTTGCGAACTGGATGGGGTATGAGAACATCTGGGATCTCACCGATGAGCAGCTCTCGGCGGTGAAGGACAGGATGTGCGAACAGAAAAAGCTGGTTCGCAAGTACTGGTCGACCCCGGGGGAGGCGATCGGGATGTTCGCGAGCGGCGAGATCGTGGCGAGCAACTCCTACAACTACGTCACCGTCGAGCTGCAGAGTCAGGGCCACAACATCCGCGAGTTCGTGCCCGAGCCCCCGATCGGGTGGATCGACACCAACTTCGTGGTGAAGGGTGCGAAGAACCGGGAGCTGGCCAACAAGTTCATCAACTTCCTGCTAGATGCCAACGTTCTGGCGATGGTGGCCGAGCGCATCGGCTATTCGGT
>CAYFYD010000367.1:0-4707 GCA_964347195.1 uncultured Ectothiorhodospiraceae bacterium | reverse complement strand
CGGATCGAGTCGCAAGGAGAAGACGGCTTGCGGCTCAGGGTGAAGTCCGGCGCCAAAATGAGAATTGCTGCTCCGCGTCCCCGACGCGGGGCCTTCGCTCCATTCGCCGGGGCGCGACCCGGGCGACCCGGGGCCGGGTCGGGTCGGGCCGGCGGTACACCCCGCCGGCGGGCGGAGTCAGTACCCCTCGTGAAGGAGCGGGAAGGCGCTGAGGACCTGGGGCGGCGTGACCGGTTCCGCCGGGTGGAGGCAGGCCTCGTCGAGCTGCTCGAGGCGGGCCGCGCCCAGCAGGCCGAGGCAGACGCGGAGCTCCGCCTCCAGAAGCTCGAGCATCCGCACCACGCCTGCGCGCCCCGCCGCGGCGATGGCGAAGGCGAGGAGCCGGCCGACCCCGACACAGCCGGCCCCGCGCGCAATCGCCTTGACGATGTCGCTGCCGCGCAGGAACCCCCCGTCGACGATGACCTCCGCGCGGCCCGCCACCGCGTCGACCACCTCGGGCAGCACGTCGATGGCGGCGCGGCCGTGATCGAGTTGCCGGCCGCCGTGGTTGGACACGTACACCGCGTCGACGCCCAGCTCGCAGGCGGTGGCGGCGTCTTCGGCGGTCGCGATCCCCTTGAGGATGAGGGGGAGTGGGCACTCCCGGCGGATCCGCTCGATGTCGCGCCAGCTCAGCCGGGCCAGGAAGACTGCTTCGTCCGCACCTCTCCCCCGGCGCGCGGTCGTCACGTGGCGCTTGGCGAGGTCGCGCTCGCGGCGGCTGTAGAGCGCGAGGTCCACCGTGACGCACAGGGCGTGGTAGCCGGCCTCGGCGGCCCGCCGGACATGGTCGGAAACCCAGGCTTCGTCTCCCCACACGTAGAGCTGGAACAGCTTCGGGCCGGGCCCCGCCCTCGCCGTCGCTTCGAGCCCCGGCGCGCTCGCGGCGCTCTGCATGTGGAACACCCCGAACTCTCCCGCGGCGAGCGCGGCGCTCGCTCCGCCGCCCGGATCGAGGTCCTGCAGCGATCCTATCGGAGCGAGGAGCACCGGGAGTCGAAGGTCCACGCCGAGCACGGTGGCCGAGCAGTCGATCTCGGACACGTCTCTCAGGACCCGGGGGCGAAACGCGAGCGAATCGAGTCCCCGGCGGTTTCGCCGCAGGGTGGTCTCGGTGTCCGCGCCGCCGATGACGTAGTCCCAGACCGCCTTCGGGAGCCTCGTCCTGGCCCGTTGCACGAGCTCCTGCAGGAGCAGGATGTCGTCCGCCGGAGCGCTCATGGCCGGGCGGAGCTTCCCTGGCGACAGACGGTTCCTCGCTTCAATGGATCGGACTCCGGGCTTCGGTATCGGGCACGGGCGCAAAGTCTAGCGATCCGGCGGGGGACCTGTCGCGACCGAGGGGCAGGCATCCAGGGCAGATCACTTCGCGGGCGTCCTCGATCGCCGCCGGACAGCGTAGCTCCTCGATGCAGAAGCTCTTTCTTCGGTTGACGACGACTTCGCTCGAAACGCTCGGCGATCGACATGACCCCTTGAATTTCTTGGACATGGTCAAGAGAACCAATCAGCCCTGGGCCGGCATCGAAGGGACGGCGTCGGCGCGAGCAGGCCGGGCCGGCGCGAGCCCGTCATGCTCGGCGAGCCTCGTGAGCTGCGGGCGTCGAGACGCCGTGGAGTGCGGGCGCACGGACTCGGGAGACGCTGAAGGGCGAGCGGGAAACCGGCGAAACGCCGCCGGGGGTGCTTCGCCCGGCTGAGCGGGCGAGCCAGGGAGGGCTTGCCCGGCCGGCAAGCGAAGCAGGGACTGCGTAGCGCTGGCCAAGTAGTAACAACCATGTCGAAGTGGCCCGAGGGAGTACGCCCGCTCACCGTGAGAGGATCGGCGCCCGCGGCAGGAGGGCGCTGAAAACTGCGGGGCCGGTTGCGCCGTTCCCGCGCATTGTCGATCATCGCCGGGCTCACCCCATCGGCAGCGCGGCCGCCGCCGGATGAACGAGACCTATGACTACTTGGTGGTCGGCGCGGGCAGCGCCGGATGCGTTCTCGCCAACCGTCTGACGCGGGGTGGCGAGACCACTGTGTGTGTGCTGGAAGCCGGTCCCCGCGACACCAATCCCTTCCTCCACATCCCCGCCGGCTTCACGAAGACGGTGGTCGACCCGTCCGTCAACTGGCTCTACGACTCCGAGCCGAGCGAGGGGACGGCCGGGCGCCGGATTGCCCAGCCGCGCGGGAAGACGCTCGGCGGATCGGGATCGTTGAACGGACACATCTACAACCGTGGCCAGCACCAGGACTACGACACCTGGGCGCAGCTCGGCAATCGCGGCTGGGGATACCGTGACGTGCTTCCCTACTTCAAGCGGAGCGAAGGGCGCATCGGCGCCGGGGACGAGCGCTTCCGCGGCCGCGACGGTCCGTTCAAGGTGACGGATCTCGACTGGGACCACCCGCTGATCGATGCCTTCATCGCGGGGGCGGTGAGCCTCGGAATTCCCCCCAACCCGGACTACAACGGACAGACCCAGGAAGGGCTGGGCCGCACGCAGCGCAGCATCTACCGGGGGCGGCGCATGAGCCCGGCGCGGGCCTTCCTGCACCCGGCCCTGAAGCGGCGCAATCTCGATTTGCGCGTTCGGGCGCACGTGGAGCGCATCCTCTTCGAAGGGCGCCGGGCGGTCGGGGTCCGCTGCCGGCGCGGCGGCCGAAGTCTCGACCTGCGCGCGGAACGCGAGGTGATTCTCTGCGCGGGTGCCTTCAACTCGCCGCAGATCCTGCATCACTCGGGAGTGGGGCCTCCCGCGGTGCTCGCGGAGATCGGAGTCTCCGTGGTCCACGCTCTTCCGGGCGTCGGCGAGAACCTCCGGGATCACTGCTATGTGCCGCTGGTCGCACGGGTCAAGGGCACGGACACCATCAACGAGCGCGCCCGCGGCATGCGCTTCGTGCGGGAGGTTCTGCGTTACGGGATCGACCGCGGCGGCCTCCTGTCCCTGCAACCCACCCTGGTGTACCTGACCTGGCACTCCGACGAGTCCATCCGGAACAACGACATCCAGGTCTCCTTCACCCCCGCGAGCTACGGGGAGACCTACGAGTCGGGCCTCGACCGGGAGCCGGGCATGACCTGCGGGGGCTGGCGGCACCGGACCGAGAGCAGGGGCTACGTCCGCGCCCGATCCGCGGACCCCTTCGCGCCGCCGCTCATCCAGCCGAACTACCTCGCCGACGAGCGGGATCAGCGCGGGGCGCTCGCGGCGTTGCGACTCGCCCGCAGGATTCTCCGCTCCGCCCCGCTCTCACCCTACTACGCCGGAGAGAAGACGCCCGGCGAGGCGGTGAGAGGAGACGACGAGCTGCTCGCCTGGGGGCGGGAGAGCTGCTCGGCGTGCTATCACCCCATGGGTACCTGCCGGATGGGCTCGAGCGACGACCCCGGCGCGGTGGTGGACGCCGAGCTCCGGGTGCACGGTCTCGAAGGCCTGCGCGTCGTCGATGCTTCGGTGATGCCCACCATGCCGTCGGGCAACCTGAACGCGCCGACCCTCATGGTCGCGGAGAAGGCGTCGGACATGATCCTCGGGCGCCCGCCTCCTCCTCCCGCGGAGCTCGACGAGCTGCCGCCACTCTAGAGAAGGGCGGCGGGGTCAGGACGCGACGCGCTCCGCGATCGAGAGCACGCGCTGCATCTCGCGCAGGACCGGCTTCTCGATCAGCTTGCCGCCCACCACCACGAGCCCGGTGTCGGCTTCCTCGAATGCCTCGATGATCCTTCGCGCGTGCGCGATGGTGGCCTCGTCGGGGGTGAAGACCTCGTTGACGATCGGGATCTGTCGGGGGTGGATCGCGCCTTTTCCGCTGAATCCGAGGTCCCGGGCGAGGAGGGCTTCCCGTCGCATTCCCTCGGGATCTTCGAGATCCAGCCAGGGCACGTCGATGGCGTCGATGCCCGCGCCCGCCGCCGCATGCACGACGCGGGAGCGGGCGTAGAGGAGGGGTTCCCAGGCCACCTTGCAGCGCAGCTCGGCCGCCATGTCCACGCCGCCGAAGAGGAGCGCATCGATGCGGGGGCTGGCGCGAGCGATGTCGTATGCGGCTTCGAGTCCGGCGTTGGTCTCGATGATGACCTGCAGCCGGGTATCGTGCCCGCGCTCTCCGAGGAGGTCGTCGAGCCACACCACCTCGTCCGGCGTCATCACTTTCGGCAGCATGAGCGCGGGCGGCGGCCGCTCGGCGGCGAGAATGCCCCTGAGGTCCGCGAGCCCGACTGCGCTCCGGGGGCTGTTGATGCGCACCACCCGTTCGATGCCGTCGTCGGCCTGGGGGGCGGCGAAGATCGCGAGCGCATTGCAGCGGGCCTCGTCCTTGTCCTTCGGGGCGACGCCGTCCTCGAGCTCCACGCACACGATGTCCGCGCCCGAGGCGAGCGCCTTCGGAAAGCGGTCGGGCCGCAGTGCGGGCGAGAAGATGAAGCTGCGTCGCGGGCGGGCCGCGGGTGCGGCGTCAGTGGTCACGGACTACTCCCTGGATGTCTGGTCCGGCCGGGTCCGGGTATCCGTCCACCACGGTGCGCCGGGGGCCGCTCGGTCCACCGGCACCGGCGCGGCAACGGAACTCGAGCGGAATTCTACCGGATCGGCGGCGTCCCCGGTCCTGGCGGCCTCGCGCGCCCAGGACTCTTCAAAAGTCGGCTTGACGGCTTCAGACTCCGAGCTTCGGGAT
>CAYFYD010000366.1:0-4725 GCA_964347195.1 uncultured Ectothiorhodospiraceae bacterium | reverse complement strand
CCCGCTGGGACCTCGCCCCCTCCACCCCCACCGCCCTTGACGCGCGCCGGCCCGCGGCCGCTGGCGGCAAGCCGGTCTACGACCGGCAGTGCTTCGAATCGGACCTGGCGGTCGAGGGCTTCGAGCTCACCGGAGGCGCTCTGGTCGAGGCCGTGAGCGTCTGCCATGTCCAGGAGGACGGGCCGCGCTTCGCGAAGGCCTGCGTCGCCGAGGCGCGCTGGGCCTCCTCGCAGCTCGCTCCGTCTCCCCTGGACTACGTGATCGTCGCCTCCGCGTCGCTCGAAGACCCGGACCTGCCGGCCGTCCTGCGCGATCTCGCGCAGTGTGCCGGACTCCGCGGTATCCGGCAGATCCTGAACCACGACCCCTCCTGGCCCCGCAACGAGAGCCGCGGGGACTTCCTGGATCAGCCGGCCTGGGAGCGGGGTTTCGCACGGCTCGAGGAGCTCTCCCTCTCTTTCGACCTCCAGTTGAATCCGCACCAGTTCCGCAAGGCCGCCCGACTGCTCGCGCGCTACCCGGGCATCCCGATCGTCATCGACCACTTGGGCAGCCCGACTCTCGCGGATCTCCGCGAAGGCACGGTCTATTGGGAGGGACTCGAAGCCCTCGCCGACCTCGAACAGGCGTATCTCAAGGTCTCGATGCTCTCCTACCCCGACCGGAGCTGGGATCGGAACCCGCTGGTGCGCGAGTCGGTTCGCCGGGCCCTGGACCTCTTCGGCGTGGACCGGTGCATGTTCGCATCGAACTTCCCCGTCGAGAAACACGCCGGCTGGCCGGCCGCCCGCCTCTGCGCCGGATTCCGGGGCCTGGCCTCGCACCTGGACGCGGCCGATCGGCAGCGCCTGTTCGCGGACACCGCGCGCCGGGCCTACCGGGCGGCGGAGTCGCCTCCCGGATGACTGGACTTGCTCGAACCCGGCAGACCGGCGCTCGCCTGCACCTCCATCAGGGCGCAGACCGCCTCGAAGAGGCAGACCGCCTCGAAGAGATCGACCCCGTCGCGCGCGAAACGGTCGAGGATCGAGAAGTGGTTCTCACCGTCCAGCACCATTGCCCGGCACGAGAGGGCCGCGGCCCGCCACGCCACGGGCGACGCAGGCGGGGGCCATGAACTCGAAGGCGCTCGGCTGCCGATGAACGCGCCGTGCGTCGAAAAGGGGCCGCGGGCCCCGCATGACGCTTCCCGCGCCGATCCCCCCGCTTCCTGTACACTTGTATCCTCGACTCGCAAAGCGGTCAGGATGTCCTCGTGCCGCCGGGTGATCACTTCGCGCTCGCGCACCCGAAAACCCACCATGTTCTCGATCGGCCGCAGGACTTCGATCACAATGAACATGACGGACTTCAGGACCGAGATGCGGCGCGCGTTCGCTCCGCAACGACCGGCCGCCATGGTCGGAGCTATCGGAGAGTTCAAATGAGAGGTTTCAACATGTCTACTGCAAGATTCTCGGCCGCGACTCTGGCCGGTGTGGCCGTAGCTGCCCTGGTCACGCTCGCGCAGCCGGTGGCCGCGGCCGAGCGTACCGTCAAGATCGCAGGCTGGGGCGCGAAGTCCGGACCCTTGCGCTCGTTCGGGGTCAACTCCGAGGCCGTGCTCGAGGCGGCGGTGCAATCCATCAACGACTCGGGGGGCGTGAAGCTGGGCGACGGCACCATGGCCAAGATGGAGTTCACCTACTACGACTCCGCCTGCAACGCCGATCAGGCCATCTCCGTCGCACGCAAGGTCGAATCTCAGACCGAGGCGCTGGTCGGTATCGGTCCGACGTGCTCCGGCGCCGCCGCGGCCATGTACGGCATCTTCCAGAAGACGGTGGACGACGAGTCCGACACCGGACTCCAGTTCCCCATCCTCACCGACACCGCGATTCGCCCCGGCCTTGCCAAGAAGTCCCAGTGGACGTTCCGCAACGTGCCCAACGAGATCACGATGTACGACGAGATGTTCGAGTGGCTGCGTGCCCGGTATCCCGACGCCAGGACGATCTACGGGGGAACGGAGACCGATCAGGCGCATTCCAAGCTGACCTTCGCGGTCGTCATCGTTCCGATGGCCACGAAGCACGGCTTCGAGTGGGTCGGCGGGGGTATCGAAGGGGTCACCGGCAAGGTCAGGGAGGGCTACGAGAACGTTCTGGAGGTTTCGAAATCGTCGAACTGGTTGATGGCCGATACCAACTTCTCGGTCCAGGCCCGCGCCTTCAAGAGATCGGGCGCCGACCTGATGATCGTCTCCTCGCACCCGTTCACCACCTGCGGCATGCTCAAGGAGATGAAGCGCCAGCGGATCGAGCCGAAGGTGCTCGTGGGGCTCACGAGCTCGTCCAGCGCGGAAACCCTCAAGGGCTGTGCCACCGCCGCGGAGGGCATCTACATCCCGACCGGCTTCGCGCCGATCACGGATGCCGCCGCGAAGGTTGCCGCCGCGGCCGAGGCCAACGGCGGGGCTGCCGACCTGCACAGCGCGGCCGCGTGGGAAAATGCGCACATCATCAAGCAGGTGATCGAGTCTACGGGGGTCATGGCCAGGCCCGAGACTCTCGAGGCCGACCGGCGCAAGATCCGCGACGGCCTCGAAGCCCTGGCCAAGGTCGATGGACTGATGGGAGAGATCGGGCGAGTGCAGGACGAGGGCGAGTCCGTCAAGCCCTACGTCTTCGTGCAGGCCCGGAGCGGTGCGTGGAAAGTCGTCCACGATCCTCGCTGAACAGTCCGGCAGGAATCGTGATTCGTGCGGCAGGGAGGTGAAAGGGGTCCGGACGGACCTCTTTCGCCATGCCGCCGGGCCGAGCCGGCTCTTCACGGAGCTCGCGGAAACGTGACCGGGTTGGCTGGCCCGGTCGCATGCGCCAGGGTCCGGCGAGGTCGGCCGACACCCCGGACGCCGGAGGGGCGAGTGACATCAGGTCATGGGTGAGTTCTGGTTCGAGTTCGTGGAGATCACCCAGACCATCGGTGACGGCCTGCTCTTCGGCGCGACCTATGCGCTGATCGGGATCGGCTTCACGCTGATCTTCGGCGCCATGAGCAAGCTCAACATGACCTACGCCGCGGCGTCCCTGGCCGGAGCGTACGTGGGCCTGGCCGCGTTTACCTTCGTCGGCGCCCCGGCCCCGGTCGTCTTCCTGGTCTCGGCGCTCGCCTCCGGACTCGTCGGCTTCATCGTGTACGTCGCCTGCTTCAGGTTCATCCCGGTTCACAACCACCTCGCCGCCCTGATGGCCTCGATCGGGGCACTGTTCTTCATCGACGAGATCATCGTGCATGCCACCGACGGCTCGCCGCTCACCTTCCCGGCCCTGTTCGAATACGTGATGTTCGAGCTGGGTCCTTACGGGATACGCGGCGACCTGCTGTTCGTGTTCGCGGTGTGCATCGCCAGTACCGTCGGCCTGCTCTACGTGCTCTACCGCAGCCGGCTGGGCCTAGCGACGCGAGCCGTGTCCCAACAGGACGTGGCGGCCCGGCTCTGCGGTATCGACGTCCATCGGACCAACGCCACCACCTTCGTGCTCGCGGGCCTGCTCGGCGGCATCGCGGGGTCGATGACCGCGGCCGCGGTCGGAGTGCTCTCGCCGCTGGTCACGGTGCCGCTCACGGTCAAGGGGCTGATCGTCACCGTCATCGGCGGGTTGGGGTCGATTCCGGGGGCCATCGCGGCCGGCTTGCTGGTCGGTGGGCTCGAGAACGTGTTCCTGTACTTCCGGGGCGTCAACGAACGCGACATGTACGTGCTGCTCCTGCTCTTCGTGTTCCTGGTGTTCCGGCCGCACGGGATCTTCGGGTCGGCCATCGACCGGGACTGAGCGCCGATGTCGTACTACCTCGGCCTCGTCCAGCTCATCGGGATTCATACCCTCCTCGGCCTGTCCGCGTACGTCCTCATGCTGACCGGCCAGCTCTCCCTGGGACAGGCGGGCTTCTTCGCGATCGGGGCCTACTCCGCGGGCATTCTCACCGTCATCTTCGAGCTGCCCATCCTTCCCGCCCTGCTCGCAGGGGCGTTCATCGCAGCGTTCTTCGCGTTCCTCGTCGGCTTTCCCGCCCTGCGGGTCAAGGGCCTGATGCTGGTGGTGGCGACCATCGCCTTCGGCGAGTTCGTCCGGCTCTTCTTCTTCAACCTGAGCTGGCGCGTGCCGCGCGGGGACATCGAGGTCGGACCGGACAGCACCAACGGCTTCCGCGAGATCCGCTACTTCGTGGCGAACGGCTGGTCGGCATTGGAGATCACGGCCTTCGTCTGGACCTTCGTGGTCCTGGTCATGGCGGTGCTGTGGTGGACGGACCGTTCGCGGGCCGGGGCAGTGTTGCGAGCGGTGGGCGAGGACGAGCTCGCGGCCCAGAGCGTGGGAATCCCCCTCACCGCGGTGAAGGTGACGGCGATGAGCGCCGGGGGCTTCATTGCCGGCATCGGCGGGGCGCTCTACGCCCACACCGCGACCTACGTCGACCACATCACCTTCTCGGTGCTGCTCGCGACCTTTGCGATCGCCTATCCGATCCTCGGTGGCCTGTCGAGCGTGTTCGGCACCCTGTTGGCGGTCATCTTCATCCAGGGGGTGCTCGTGGAAGGGCTCCGCTTTCTCGGGGACTGGCGCAACATCGTGTTCGGACTGCTGATCATCGCCGCGATGAACCTGAAGCCTTCCGGTCTCTTCGATCGGGCATGGCAACCGGCGGATGCTTTTGTTCTTCATGCATGCTGCAGTAGCGTCA
>CAYFYD010000365.1:3539-4726 GCA_964347195.1 uncultured Ectothiorhodospiraceae bacterium | reverse complement strand
AGCGCCCAGTCGCTGCTCGAGGACTCCTTCCGGCTCGGCATGCAGGTCCTCGAGAGCGACTTCCGCCCGAGCTTCATCGTCGGCGTGTGGCGGGGCGGCACCCCGGTGGGGATCGCGGTGCAGGAGCTGCTCGACTTCTTCGGGGTGAAGACCGACCACATCGCCATCCGGACTTCCTTCTACCGGGGCATCGCCCGGACCGGCTCCCGGATCCGCGTCCACGGCATGCAGTACATCATCGACAACGTGAACGCGGACCAGAGTCTGCTCATCGTCGACGACGTGTTCGACACCGGGCTCAGCATCAATGCCGTCATCTCCCATCTCCGGCGCAGGGCGCGCCGCAACGCGCCGCTCGACACCCGGGTCGCCACCGTCTACTACAAGCCGGGCAACAACCGCACCGACCGCGAGCCCGACTACCATGTGCACGAGACGGAGCGCTGGCTGGTCTTCCCCCATGAGCTGCACGGCCTGACCCGAGAGGAGATCCTCCGCCACAAGCTCGGCATCGAGCCCTTCGCACGCCGCCTTTGACCGCTCCTGAATCGCGGGACCCGGTCCGCGGCTGGCTCGCTGCCTCCGCCGCGTTCCTGTCGATGTCGATCTCGATCGGCGCGACGCAGTACGCCTTCGGACACTTCGTCGAGCCGCTGGAGCAGACTTTCGGCTGGTCCCGCACCCAGATCAGCGCCTCGCTCTCCTTCACCGCGCTCGGCACCCTGGCCGCGCCCTTCATCGGGCGCCTGATGGACCTCTACGGGGCGCGCCCGGTCATGGTCGTCTCGCTCGTGGTGATGGGGACGAGCTTCGTCCTGCGACCCTTCATGAGCGAGCTGTGGCACTGGTACGTGCTCAGCTTTCTCCAGCTCGTGCCCTTCTCGGGCGTCACCATCCTGCCCGCCGGACGCCTCATCGGCCTGTGGTTCCGGCGCACCCGCGGGCGCATGATGGGGATCACCAATGCCGGGGCCAACTTCGGTGGGCTGGTGGTGCCGCCCGCGGTCGCGCTGGTGCTCGCCGCCGGCACTTGGCGCGACGCCTACCTCGCGATCGGGCTGGCCTGTTTCGGCGTCGCCGTGTACGCCCTCCTGGTGGTGCGGGAGCGGCCCCTGCGGGCGCCCGCGCGGGCGGCCGCCCCCGGCGGGCCGGCCCCGCCCGGCCCCGGGGGGGGGGGCGGGGCGGCG
>CAYFYD010000365.1:0-3529 GCA_964347195.1 uncultured Ectothiorhodospiraceae bacterium | reverse complement strand
GTGCTCTTCCCAGGTGTCCGCCCGCCTGGGGGGGCGGGAGGGGCCCGGGCGGGCGCGGGCGGGGGAGGCGCCCCCTGCGGGGCGGGCCGCGCCGGCGCCGGGGGGTGTGGAGGAGGAGGAGGAGCACTGGACCACGCAGCGCGCGCTGCGCACCCGCAGCTTCTACGCGATCGCGGTGGCGGTCTGCTTCGGCTGCTTCACCTACGCCGCCATCCTGCCGCACGTGGTGGTCCACCTCAGCAACGAGGGCGCGAGTCTCACCGTCGCCTCCCTCGCCCTCGGGATGCTCGCGGCGAGCGGCATCGCCGGCAAGATCTTCTTCGGCTTCCTCGCCGAACGCCTCGGGGCGCGGCGGGCCTTCATCGTCGACCTCCTGGGACACGCGGCCGCGGTGCTCTGCCTCGCCTTCGTGCCGAGCCCGCTGCTGATGCTCGCGGTGACCCCGGTCTACGGCCTGTTCCTGGGAGGCACCGGAGTGCTGCTGCTCCTCATCGTCCAGGAGACCTTCGGGGTCCGCCACTACGGCGCCATCCTCGGACTCGTCAACATGAGCACGATCCTGACCTTCACGCTCGGCCCCCTGCTCGCGGGCGCCTCCTACGACCTCACCGGCAGCTACTCGGCGGCGTTCGCGGCGGGCGCGGCGCTCTTCCTGTGCGCGGCGGCGGTGCTGCGCTGGACGAAGGCCGATGCGGGGGCCGGGCGTCCCCGGTAGTGCTTGCCGGGTCGATCCCACGTTCACCGGGCCAGGCCCGAAGATCACGGATCCCCGGCACCGCCCGCCCCCCGACCACCAAGTCGCCCCCCCGCATCGTCATCCCGTCGCCGCGCCGATGGCACTCGAGAGTGCGAGTCCGGGGCCGGGCAGCCTCTGACAATGCTTCGGGAACAGTCGGAGCGAGGCGATCCCGTGCCGAAGGTCAGCCGTCCCGGAAGCGCTCCAGGCGCAGGCGCCCGGCCCACTGCGGGTCGAGCCGCACCCGGAGACGGACCCCGGCCGGGCCGCAGGAGTGTCCGAGCACCTCGCCGTGCCCGTGAAGCCGTGACAACAGGCGGCCCTCGGCGTAGGGGATGCGCAGGTCGAGGGTGACCATGCGCTCCCGGCAGTGGGCTCGGATACTGTCACGCAGTGCGTCGAGCCCCGCACCGGAGATCGCCGACACCTCGACGCCGGCGCCCCGCCGGGCCGCCGCCTCCCCGTCGCTCCCGCGTGCGCCGCCCCGCGCCAGCCGGTCCGTCTTGTTGTACACCACGAGGGTGGGGCGACCTTCGATGCCGAGCTCGGCGAGCACGCCCCGGACGGTCTCCATCTGGAGATCGCAGTGCGGGTGCGAGAGGTCCACGACATGGAGCAGGAGGTCGGCCTCCACCGCCTCCTCCAGGGTGGCGCGGAAGGAGGCGAGCAGATGATGGGGGAGCCGCTTGATGAAGCCGACGGTATCGGTGAGGAGGATCCTGCACTGCCCGTCGAGGTCCACCGCGCGGGTGGTCGAGTCGAGGGTGGCGAAGAGGCGGTCCTCGACGAGGACCTCCGCGCCGGACAGCGCCCGCATCAGGGTGGACTTGCCGGCGTTCGTGTACCCCACGAGCGCGACGCGGAAGAGGTCCCCGCGCCGCTTGCGCGAGGTCGCGAGCTGCGAAGCGATCCGGCCGAGCTCGCGCCGCAGGCTGCGGATGCGCTTGCGGATCAGGCGGCGGTCGATCTCGAGCTGCGTCTCACCGGGACCGCGCACCCCGGCCGCTCCCATGCCCCGGATGGCGCCGCCGCCGGCCTGCCGCGAGAGGTGCGTCCACTGCCGGGTGAGACGCGGCAGCAGGTACTCGAGCTGCGCGAGCTCGACCTGCACCATCGCGGTGCGCGTGCGGGCGTGTCGGGCGAAGATGTCGAGGACGATGGCGCTGCGGTCGAGAACTCGCGTGCCGGTGAGTGTCTCGAGGTTGCGCATCTGGGCCGGCGACAGGTCGTTGTCGAAGACGATGACACCGGCTCCGTGCTCCCGCGAGCGTTCCTCGAGCTCGTGCGCCTTGCCCTTGCCGATGTAGTAGGTCGCGCCGGCGCGCGGCTGCGCCTGCAGCACCCGATCGGCCACGACGAGCGTCGCGGTCTCGCAGAGCCGGGCGAGCTCGTCGAGAGAGTCCTCCGCCTCCCACGCGGGCGTGCCGGGCAGGATCAGCCCGACGAGGAGAGCGGCCTCGCGCGGGGCGGCGTCCGGGACGCTTGCGGAGTGGGAGAGCTCGCGGCCGCGATTCTCCGCGGGCGCTCGTTCGACGGCGCGGGGTTCCCCCCTCAACCGGACCGGTCCTCCGACTCGCCGCATCCGTGTCCGGTCAGGGCGCATGCACATGGATTCCCGCTTCCGCGGGAATGACGGAAGGTGGCGTTGGTACGGGAATGACGGAAGGTGGCGTTGGTACGGGAATGACGGGAAGTGCTCTCGCGGAAATGACGAGGACAAGCCTCATGGGTAGTAACGGGGAACAGCCCTCGAAACGGGGAACAGCCCCCGGCTGGAGTATCGTCATTCCCGCGCAAAGCCTGCCCCCAGCGAAAGCGGGGGCGGGAATCCATCGATGTTCCGGGACGCAAGCTTCGCCAACCGATCAGGGATGAGACTCATCGGGGCAGTGCTCGTCGAGCGCTTCGATCGTGCTGAAGTCGCTGTGCGCCTCCCACTCCGGCCGCGGATGGGCCGAGGGCAGGTTGTCGGTGCGGTTGTAGCAGATGGTGCAGAGCGCGCGCCGGTTCGGGGACATGTTGGCGTTCGATGCGTGCACCAGGTTGCAGTGGAACATCCACACCGAGCCGGCCGGGCCCCTGGGGCTGTAGAGCCGGCCGTGCCGGCAGAGCTCCGCCACGTCCCCGCCGCTCACCCCCAGGAGGGTGTAGCTGGTCGACGTGTCGTCAATCTCGATGCCGAGCACGCCGTGCCGGTGACTGCCGAGGATGAAGAAGAGGGGACCGTTGAACTCGGTGACCTCGTCGAGATAGACGCCCACGTTGACGAGGTCGGGGCGCGCGATCCGGTTCTCCAGGCGCCACGTGGGGTAGTCCTGATGCCACCCCCACGCCTCTCCGACGAAGGCCGCCTTGGGGTTGATGGAGAACTGATGCAGGTAGACGCTGCCGCCGAGGAGCTGCGCCACCGGCCCGACGATGCTCGGGTGGTGCATGAGGCGCCGGTAGCGTTCACTGTAGGTGTGGGGTGCGAACGCGCACCGCGCGTGGGAGGAGTGCTTCTCCCGGAGGATCTCCGGGCGGTCCGTGGCGAGGATGTCCGGCAGCTCGTCCCGGAGACCCGCCACTTCGCCGTCGCTCAACAGCCCGGGGAAGAACAGGATCCCGTCCCGTTCGTATCGGCTGAGCTGTGTCTCGTCCAGGTGCATGGCTCACCTCCGGTGTGTGGTCGCGACGATCGACCCCGGGTCGGGCATTGTGCCATCGAAAGGCCCGCGGCCGCCGCTCCGACTTCCCGGCCGGCAGGACCATTCAGAAGTCGAGTTGCGGGGTTCGAAGTACTGGAATCAGGCG
>CAYFYD010000364.1:0-4727 GCA_964347195.1 uncultured Ectothiorhodospiraceae bacterium | reverse complement strand
CCTGATTCCAGTACTTCGAACCCCGCAACTCGACTTCTGAATGGTCCTGCCCTTCAGGGCTTCGAGCCGGTTCCCGGGGCGCGCCAAGTCGCGGAGACCGGTGGCGGCGTCGAGCTGGTCCAGCTTGCGCGAGGCGGTGCGCGCGAAGCCGGAGAACGCCGCAATTCTGTGGCCCCGGTAAAACGCCTCGCTTCTCTTGTCCCCGAAGCCAACAATCAATGCACTTCCGAATCGGGTATGGCTACTGTATCGAGTGTGGTGACTCTGTCTGCATCACGTCGAGCATAGTGCTTGGCCGGTCTTCTGTGGAGCGCGCTCCCGGGGCGCAGCACTCCGATTCAGGCCACGCTTTTGACAGGGCCAGGGCTGATTGGTTCTCTTGACCGTGTCCAATGAGCTCGAGGGGTTGTGTCGATCGCCGAGCGTTTCGAGCGAAGTCGTCATCAACCGAAGAAAGAGGCTCTGCATCAAGGAGCTACGCTGTCCGGCGGCGAACGGGGACGGCCGAGAACACATTTGCCCTGTTGACAGGGCGCCCGGCGATGGCGGGGTACGGTGTACTGTGCCATGATTCGAGCGGACCCGCCCCGTGTCGCCCTTCGCTTCTCCCGCCGGCGTGCCGGGCGTGCGAGTGCCACCGTCGCCGCTTCGACAGAGCAGGCGGGGCCCCGGGCCCGAGTCGACTTCGAGACCTCACTTGCAAAGATGCCGGGCAACACCATCGGCACGCTCTTCACCGTGACCTCCTTCGGCGAGAGTCACGGCCCTGCGATCGGCGCGGTGGTCGACGGCTGCCCTCCGGGCCTCGCCCTGTGCGTGGCCGACATCCAGCCCGAGCTCGAACGCCGGCGCTCCGGCAAGAGCCGTCACACCTCGCAGCGACGCGAGCCCGACGAGGTGCGCATTCTGTCGGGGGTCTTCGAGGGGCGTACCACCGGCACCCCCATCCAGCTCCTGATCGAGAACAGCGACCAACGCCCCCGCGACTACGAGAAGATCAAAGACGTCTTCCGGCCTGCGCACGCCGACTATGTCTACCATCAGAAGTACGGGAACCGTGATTATCGCGGCGGGGGTCGCGCCTCCGCGCGCGAGACTGCGGTGCGGGTCGCCGCCGGTGCGGTCGCGAAGAAGTATCTCCGGGAGCGGGCCGGCATCAGGGTCCGCGGCTACCTCGCCCAGCTCGGGCCGCTCGCGGTGCGGGGTTTCGACTGGGCGGAGGTGGAGCGCAACGCGTTCTTCTGTCCCGACGCGGCTCTGGTCGCCGAGCTGGAGCGCTTCATGGATGCGTTGCGCAAGGAGGGCGACTCGGCGGGGGCGCGGGTCACGGTGGTCGCGAGCGGCGTTCCTCCCGGCCTCGGCGAGCCGGTCTTCGATCGCCTGGATGCGGACCTCGCCCATGCGCTGATGGGCATCAACGCGGTGCGCGGCGTGGAGATCGGGGCCGGCTTCGGGGTCGTGACGCAGAAGGGCACCGAGCATCGGGACGAGATGTCCCCGGAGGGTTTTCTCAGCAACAACGCCGGCGGCACCCTCGGGGGCATCTCCACCGGACAGGACATCGTCGCCAGCATCGCGCTGAAGCCCACCTCGAGCCTGCGCCTGCCGGGACGCAGCGTGAACCTGAGGGGAGAGGCGGTCGAGGTCGTCACCCACGGGCGGCACGACCCCTGTGTCGGCATCCGGGCCACTCCGATCGCGGAGGCGATGGTCGCCATCGTGCTGATGGACCACTGGCTTCGCCACCGCGCCCAGAACGCCGACGTCGAGACGGGCACCCCGGTACTACGGGGGAAGGTCCAGTAGGGCCCGTCCGTGGCAGAGGGATCGCCCCTCACACCACCTCGAGTTGTTTCAGGACCGAGAGTGTCTTCGGCAATGGCCGTTGCCACAGCCAAGCTTCCCGGAGCCGGAAGCCGGTCATGACCTCGGACCGATAGATGCCGGTGTCGTCCGTCCGCCTGCGCTCGTATCGTCCGTCCGCCGCCAGAACGTAGAAGTCGGCCCGTTGCTCTTCGGGGTCGATGATCCAGTACTCCCGAACCCCGCCCATCTCGTACTCGGCGAGCTTCTCTCCCCGATCCCGCAGGCGGCTCCCGGCGGAGACGACTTCGATCGCGAGGTCCGCGGGACCGTCGAGATAGACGTCCTCGAGCCGGCTCAGGTTCTCCCGGGCGACGAACAACAGGTCGGGCTCCCGGCCCGGGAGCGCAGGGCCGGTCTTCATCTGGAACGGCGCCGTGATCACCTGGCCCAAGTCGCGTTGCTCCGCATAGGTGTCGAGGATCTTCAGCAGGAAGCCGACCAAGGTCTGATGGGCGGCCGAAGCGGGCGAGGCCATGATCACTTCTCCCTCGACCCATTCCGCCAGCGTGTCCTCGTCGCACCAGTCGAGGAACTCTTCATAGTTCATGCTCTGCGTGACGGGGAGCTTCTCTGCATGCATGGGCTTCACCGCTCGCCGCGCTTTCCTCTCTTCCGTTTCCGGATGCCGGCGCAGACCACGGACGCCAATGTCGCGGTGCGTGGCTGCATCGTCAAGACGCGCTCCGGGGTCGGTCTCCGAGCCGGCGTCACCGATCGCCGTCCTCGCGCGCAGCGTGGATGTGCGGCGCCGAGCACCGCTTGCGGGTCGTTGCCACCGGTCTGCCGCGGGCTACCCCACGCTGACCCCGCCCACCGTCAGACCGTCGACCCGCAGCGTGGGCTGCCCCACGCCCACCGGCACGCTCTGCCCGTTCTTGCCGCAGACTCCGACGCCCCAGTCGAGCTCCAGGTCGTTGCCCACCATCCCCACCCGCGTGAGCACTTCGGGACCGTTGCCGATCAGCGTGGCGCCCTTGACGGGACGGGTGACCTTGCCCTTCTCGATCAGGTAGGCCTCGCTCGCGGAGAACACGAACTTCCCCGAGGTGATGTCGACCTGACCGCCGCGGAAGTTGACGGCGTAGAGGCCCTTGTCCACCGACTCGATGATCTCGCCCGGGTCATGGGGCCCCGGCAGCATGTAGGTGTTGGTCATGCGCGGCATCGGCAGGTGGGCATAGGACTCGCGCCGGCCGTTGCCGGTGGACCGGGTGCCCATCAGCCGGGCGTTCTGCTTGTCCTGCATGTACCCGACCAGCTTCCCTGCTTCGATGAGGGTGGTGCACTCGGTGGGCGTGCCCTCGTCGTCGATGCTGAGCGAGCCGCGACGATTGGGGAGAGTCCCGTCGTCGACCACGGTGCAGGCGGAGGTCGCGACCTGCTCCCCCATGCGCCCGGAGAACGCGGAGCTGCCCTTGCGGTTGAAGTCGCCTTCGAGCCCGTGCCCGACCGCTTCGTGCAGGAGTACCCCGGGCCAGCCGGGGCCGAGCACCACCGTCATCGTGCCGGCGGGGGTGTCCTCGGCCTCCAGGGCGACGAGGGCCTGGCGTACCGCCTCCCGCGCGTACCCGAGCGCCCGGCCCTCGTCGAGGAAGTAACGGTAGTCGCAGCGTCCGCCTCCGCCCGCGCTCGCCTGCTCGCGGCGCGACCCCTCTTCGGCGACCACCGTCACGTTCATGCGCACCAGGGGCCGCACGTCCGCCGCGAGCCGGCCGTCCGCCGACGCCACCAGCACCCGGTCGTGCTCGCCCGCGAGGCTGACGATGACCTGCCGGATCCTCGGGTCCCGGGCCCTTGCCTCCGCGTCCACCGCGCGGAGCAGCTCGATGCGCTCGCTCTCGTCGAAGGAGAGCAGAGGGTCCAGGGGCGGGTAGCGCTCGTGCACGCTCAGGGCCGTCTCCGCCCGCACCCGGCCCGTGGCCCCGGCCCTCGCGATCGCCCGGGCCGCGCCCGCGGCCCGCTGCAGAGCCGGCAGGGCCACCTCGTCGGCGTAGGCGAAGCCGCTCTTCTCGCCGCTCACCGCCCGCACTCCCACTCCCTGCTCGATGTTGTGGCTCCCTTCCTTGACGATGCCGTCCTCGAGCACCCAGGCCTCCGAGCGCACCGCCTGAAAATAGAGATCCGCATCGTCCACCGCATGGCCCATGACCGAGTCGAGGACCTTCGCGAGCGCGCGCGGATCGAGGCCCCCCGGTTCGAGAATCTGTCGCGTCGTGATCGCGAGGGCGTCGTCCATGGGTAATGCTCCGGATGCTGGCGTGCATCGGGAGGATAACATCCAGGGTCATTGCATTCTGCGGTCCGGAGGCGCATCGGGGATCCCGGTACACGGCCGCGGGAGCGATGGGCGCGGCTCGGGCACTCCCACGGGGCGCCAGGGACACGCACCTCGCGCGGGGAGGGCGCGGCGGCGGCGCGACTCCGGCCCGCATGCAACGGTCCTGGGCGACGCGCCGGGTCATCCCCCGCTGCGGTTCCTGATGGAAACGAGGGGCGGGGAGGGCGCTGGCCGCGCGCGGTCGGGGCGGCCGGGTGCATCAAGGGGGCCCGCAGGACACCCCGAGGGCATCCATGAGGGTGCTCCTGCCCACCCGGTGCGCATGACCGGCCCGCGGGGGAAAGTCCCGGGATGATACCCAGGGCTGATTGGTTCTCTTGACCGTGTCCAATGGATTCAAGGGGTCATGTCGATCGCCGAGCGTTTCGAGGGAAGTCGTCGCCAAGCGAAGGAATAGGCTCTGCATCAAGGAGCTACGCTATCTGGCGGCGGTCGAGGACGCCCATGAACTGATCTGCCCCGGGATGACGCCGCAGGGCTCTTCAAAAGTCGGCTTGACGGCTTCAGACTCCGAGCTTCGGGA
>CAYFYD010000363.1:0-4730 GCA_964347195.1 uncultured Ectothiorhodospiraceae bacterium | reverse complement strand
CCGGCTGAGCGGGCAAGCCACGGATGGCTTGCCCGGCCGGCAAGCGAAGCAGGGATGGATTCCCGCCCCCGATCGGGGTCGAGGGCAAGCTTGCGCGGGAATGACGACTACTGCGTAGCGCTAGCCAAGGAGTGGTGACCATGTCGACAGGACCATCTTGTTTTCTGTCATAGTCGATTGATTTCAAATACAAAACGAGCTTGTTCAGACAGCCGCTGGAAGACAGGGCGAATCAGTGGGATGTCTCCGACTTCAGGATGGCCCTGGACCATGTCGAAGTGGCTCGAGGGAGCACGCCCGCTCAGCGCGGGAGGATCGGATGTCGGCGCGTTTCCCGTCGGCGGTGACGACAGTACGCCCGCTCACCGAGAGGGGATCGGCGTCCGCAACAGGAGGTCGGTGAGCATTGCGGATTAGCGTTCCACGAGCTGATGCACGCTGCCTCGGCGTCGATCCCGCGCTGCCGATCGCGGCGCATGCGGAGGAGATCGCCCGGCGCCTCGAGGAGGAGCGCGTCATCATCGTCTGCGGGGACACGGGTTCGGGGAAGACCACGCAGCTCCCGAAGATGTGCCTCGCCCGGTGGCCGGAGGAGTCGCGGCGCATCGGCCACACCCAGCCCCGGAGGGTCGCGGCGCGCAGCGTGGCGGCGCGCATCGCGCAGGAGACCGGGTCCCCGCTCGGGGACCTCGTCGGCTACCAGGTGCGCTTCGACCGCCGGGTCCCCGCCCGCTGCCGCCTCAAGCTCATGACCGACGGCATCCTCCTCGCCGAGGTCCAGGCGGACCCGGGCTTGAGCGAGTACCGTGCCCTCATCGTCGACGAGGCCCATGAACGCAGCCTCAACATCGACGTGGTGCTCGGCCATCTCCGGCGCCTTCTGCGGCGGCGGCGGGACCTTTCGCTCATCGTGAGCTCGGCGACCATCGACACCGGCCGCTTCTCCGCCTTCTTCGACGATGCCCCGGTGATCGAAGTGTCGGGGAGGCGCCACCCCATAGAGGTGCGCTATCGCCCCCAACCCGAGGGAGAGCTCCAGGCCGGACTCGCCCGTGCGGTGGAGGAGGTGTACCGCGAGGAGACGGAGGGCGACGTGCTCGCCTTCCTCGCGAGCGAGCGCGAGATCCGGGAGGGGGCGGAGACGCTGCGCCGCCTGCGCCTGCCGCGCACCGAGGTGCTGCCGCTCTACGCCCGGCTGCCGATCCGCGATCAGCTCCGGGTGTTCGAGCCGGGGCCCCGGCGGCGCATCGTCCTCGCCACCAACGTGGCCGAGACCTCGCTCACCGTGCCGCGCATCCGATATGTCATCGATTCGGGAAGGGCCCGCATCAGCCGGCACGCCCATCGGCACGCGGTGCAGCGGCTGCCGGTGGAGCCGGTGTCGAAGGCTTCGGCGGAGCAGCGCAAGGGCCGCTGCGGGCGCATCGGCCCCGGTGTCTGCATCCGGCTCTACTCCGCGGAAGACTTCGAATCGCGGCCCGCGTTCACCGAGCCGGAGATCATGCGTTCCAGCCTCGCCGCGGTGCTGCTCCGGCTCGAGGCGATCGGG
Source organism: uncultured Ectothiorhodospiraceae bacterium (assembly GCA_964347195.1). Taxonomy (GTDB): domain Bacteria; phylum Pseudomonadota; class Gammaproteobacteria; order HK1; family HK1; genus JAJEAD01. Next base: position 3,181 of record CAYFYD010000363.1, on the reverse strand, counting down.
GTCGACGATCCCTTCGAGTTCCCTTTCCTCGACCGGCCGGAGCGCCGGCGCCTGAGCGACGCCGAGCGGCTCCTGCGGGAGCTGGGTGCGCTGGAGGGAAAGGGCCTCACCGAGATCGGATGGCTCCTGGCCCGCATGCCCGTCGACCCGCGGACGGGACGCATGCTGATCGAGTCGGCCGCGCTCGGTGTTCTGGACGAAGTGCTGGTGATCGCGAGCGCGCTGTCGGTGGGCGAGCCCCGGGAACGTCCGCCGGGAGCGGAGAGCCGGGCGCAGAGCGCCCAGGAGCGCTTTCGCAGCGAGCGCTCCGACTTCATGGGTCTCCTGCACCTGTGGCAGGCCTTTCGTCCGCGGGCGCGGGGCCGCGGCCCGGCCTTCGCGCGGAAGTTCTGCCGCCGGCACTTCCTGTCCCTCGCGGCCATGCGCGAGTGGCAGGACATGCACGACCAGCTTCGCCAGACGGTGCAGGAGATGCGCCTCGGCGGCACGCGCAGGGCGCCCACCTACGGGCGGGTGCACCGCGCGCTGCTCGCGGGGCTGGTGCGCAACGTCGGCGTGCGCAGCGACCGGCACGAGTACTCGGGGGTGCGGGACCTCGTCTTTCGCCTCTCTCCCGGGTCGGCGCTCTTCTCCCGGCGCCCCGAGTGGGTGGTCGCGGCGGAGCTCATCGAGACCGGGCACCTCTACGCGCACCGGGTGGCCGAGATCCGGCCCGAGTGGATCGAGCGCAGCGCCCGCCCCCTGGTGCGGCGCACCCACTTCGACGCCCACTGGGACGCGGCGCGGGCGGAGGCGATGGTCTACGAGCAGACTGCGCTCTACGGGCTCGTCCTGGTCCCCAGGCGCCGGGTGCGCTTCGCCCCCGTCAGCCGCCCGGAGGCCCGCGCCCTGTTCATCCGGGCCGGCCTCGTCGAGGGCCACTTCGAGTCCGCGGCGGAGTGTCTCGCTCACAACCGCGACGTCGTCGCCCGCCTGCGGCGTTTCGACCACAAGCACCGGCGTCCCGACGTGGTGATCCGGGACCAGGACCTCTTCGACTTCTACGACGAGCACCTGCCGGAGGGCGTCTGCGACGGGCGCAGCTTCGCCGCCTGGTGGCAGCGCGCTTCCCCGGACGCGCGACGGCGCCTAATGATGTGTCCCGAGACGCTCGGCCGGCCTCTCCCCGAGAACACCGGCCGCGACTTTCCCGACCACTGGCGCCTCGAGCACGCCCGGCTGACGCTCGCCTACCGCTTCGCCCCCGGCGAGGCCGGGGACGGCGTCCGGGTCACGCTTCCCCTGCCCCTGCTCGGGCGCCTCGACCCCGGAGAGTTCGAGTGGCAGGTGCCCGGTCACCGCGAAGAGAAAGTGCTCGCGATGCTGCGTGCCCTGCCCAAGGTGTTGCGGCGCGAGCTGATGCCCCTGTCGGGGGTCACGGCGCGTTTCGTCGCCTCGCACCCCCGGCCGGTGGGCTCCCTGGCTTCGGCCCTGTGCGCCCATCTCCGGCGCCACGAGGGGGTGACGGTCGAGGAGACGCACTTCCGTCCCGCGCGGCTCCGGCGCGCGCTGCCCGCGCACCTCCTGATGCACTTCGCGGTGGTCGGCGCGTCGGGAGAGGTGCTGGACGCCGGGCCCGACCTCGCCGAGCTCCAGCGCGCGCTCCGGACGGAAGGTGCCCGCGGGGCGGAGGGGTCGCCGGCCACCGCCCCCTTCGGGCGCTGCGGGCTGACCGCGTGGAGCTTCGACGTCCTGCCCGAAGCGGTCGAGCTCGCGCAGGGCGGCGCCCGCTGGCGGGCTTGGCCGGCGCTGATCGACCGCGGCGATGCGGTGGACCTGGTGGTGGTCGACACCCGAGGCGGCGCGGACGCGCTCACCCGCCGGGGGCTGATGCGCCTGCTGATGCTGCGCGCCGCTCCCGCCCTGAAGCGGCTGCGTCGGCGTCTGCCCGATCTCGAGCGCCTGGCGCTCGCCTACGCCCTGGTGCCGCCCGTCTCGCCGTCGGTGGCCAGCGTCCTGCATCTCCCGGAGGTGACCCGCGAGTCCCCGCCCGCGCTCCCCGACGAGCTCGTCGAGACCGCCTGCACGCGGGCCTTCCTCACGTCATCGCCCGCGGTGCGCTCCCGGGACGACTTCGACCGCGTGTACCGCGAGGGCGAAGGCCGGCTCGGAGAAGCACTGGACGAAGTCTTCGCGCTCTGCGTGCGGATCCTGGACCGGTACCGCGAGGTGCTCGCGTGGCGGTCCCGCAACGCGTTGCCCGCGCCGGCCGCCGCCGACGTGGAACGGCAGCTCGCCCACCTCGTGTTCCGGGGCTTCCTTCCCGCGACCGAGTGGCCGGACCTCGTCGAAGTGCCCCGCTACCTCGAAGCGCTCTCGCTGCGTCTCCGGAAGATCCATCGTGGCGGATCGGGCGACGCGAGGAAGCTCGCCGTGTTCGAGCCCCAGTGGGTCCGATACGTCCGCCGCGCACGGGAGCACCGGGAGCGGGGCCGGCGCGACGCCGCCCTCGCACGCTACCGATGGATGCTCGAGGAGTTCCGCGTCTCGCTCTTCGCGCAGGAGCTCGGCACCGCCTACCGCGTGTCGGAGAAGCGCCTCGACGAGCAGTGGCGGAAGGTCTCCGCGTGAGGGGCGGCTTCCTCACCGGCGTCTCCGCGTGCCCGGCCCCAGCAACATTCAGACGTCGATGTCGGGCGCTCTTCCGTAAGCCGCCCTATCGTCTTGCTCGTTTGGTTGCAGGACCAGCAACATTCAGACGTCGAAGTTGGGCGCTCGTCCGGGTATCCGAGCCCGCCATTCCCGCTCCCCGATCGGGGCCGGGGACAAGCTTGCGCGGGAATGACGCCAGGAACACCTTTCGCAGGAATGACTTCAGTAACGCCAATGCCGTCATTCCCGCGCCCCCTCCCGTCATTCCCGCGCAAGCGGGAATCCACAGAACCTCCTGGTTACGCCCCCTCCTCGACCCGGCTGCGGACCCGAAAAGGGATGGAGTGCGCAAGTCCGCCGGCGAGCACCAGACGACCCGCCCGCCCGCCGGAGGGGTCACAGGGCCCGACTGCATTCGGGAGTGCGCGGCCCGGTGCTCGCAAGCCGGGCTGCGCACCTCCTCAGATCGCAGAATGAAATGACCCTGGCGCCCGGCTCCAGGGCTCTTCAAAAGTCGGCTTGACGGCTTCAGACTCCGAGCTTCGGGATT
>CAYFYD010000362.1:0-4738 GCA_964347195.1 uncultured Ectothiorhodospiraceae bacterium | reverse complement strand
CGCCTGATTCCAGTACTTCGAACCCCGCAACTCGACTTCTGAATGGTCCTGCGGCTGGGCCGCTTGGCTTGGCAGGGTGAGGAGATCGTGATCTGCAAGGCCGGCGCGCCCTGGCTGCGCGTGACGCCGTATCGCGAGCGTCTGGAAGAACGGAAGTTGGGCGGGCTGGAGGGACAGATCCGGATGTCCCCGGATTTCGATGAGGAGGACGAGGAGCTCATCGAGGCAATCGAGAGCTCGAAGATTTTCCCCGGCGAAGATTGACATGGGCCGAGTACCGCGAAACGCGCCTCACGGGATCGGAGCGGACGGGCCGGCGGACGGGTCGCGAGCCGGATCGGCGTACCCGGTGAGCTCCACGTAGCCGGAGCCCGACACCGGGTGGACGCCCGAGCGGCCCCGGGCCGATACCGCTCCCTCCCAGTAGCGGAAAGCCTGTCGCCACTCCTGGTCCTCGACCAGCGCCTCGACCTCCACCTCGAGGCCTGCGGCGGGAACATGAATCCTCCATCCCAAAGGGTAAGTTGCATTTTTGTCAATGGATTGCCAGTAGTTCATCACCTCGATTGTGAAGTCCTCCCGGGCAAGCGGGAGGGTGCCTCCGCCCGCATCGAGGAGGACGCCGTAGCTGAAGGGGTCGGCACTGCCGTCCCGGCGCCGGAGCCGGTAGAGCATCAGTGCGCTTCCGTCGGAGAGGCGCAGGGCGAACCAGTCCCAACCCACCTGGTCGGAGGCCAGCGTGCTGCTGCTCCACTCCCGGTCCAGCCACCCCTCGCCGGTCACCTCGAACTCCCCCCGCGGCGTCCACAGGCGGCCGGACACCGGCATGCGCGGGTAGGAGTAGTAGTAGGACGCGGCGCCGGGATCGGCGCTCTTGCGGCTGTACCCGGCGTCGCCGTGGAGGAGCGGCCCATCTCCCGGTCCGAATGCGAGGTCGATGCCCACCGCCCCGTCGGCCGCCCGGAGGCGCACCGCGAAGTCGGCGGCCCCGCCCTCCCCGCCCGCGCTCCAGTCTTCGAGCCAGACCCGGAAGGGGGCGGCCTGCGCACCCGCGAGGCCGATGGCGCCCCGACTGAAGCGCTCGAAGGCGTGAAAGCGCTGCGCGGCCCCGTCGGTGACCGCGAAGTGCGCCATGTACACCTGCTCCGCCGCCCACGCCGAGCGGCGCCCGGCGGATCCCGGCGCGAGGCGAAAGCGGAAGAAGGTGAGCTGGAATCCGTACCGCTCGCCCTGCCGATCCGCGACGTTGCCGGTGAAGTACCACCACTCGCTGCGGTACTCCGGGTGAGGGCCGTGGTCGGCGGGAAACTCGAAGGGCCGGGGGCCTTCGACGACCGCGAATCCCGGCCCGCTCGCCCCCAGCAGATCGCCGAGCGCGGTGACCGGCGCCCGCTCCTCGCCCCCGCCGCTCTCCTCCGCCCCCGCCGGGACCGACGCTACGAGCAGGGCGACGGCGAGGCACGCCCCTGCCCTCACGGCTCCTCGTCCACGGGCGGGACGGCGCTCGACAGGGCCACGAGGTCCAGCTCGCGCAGGTAGGCGATGAGCGCACGCGCGCAGCGCCCGCTCTCCTCCCCCGACTCGCGCTCCGTGCGAGCGCCGCGCACCATGCGGCGCAGGCGTTGCCGGTCCGCGCCCGGCCGCTCCTCGACCAGCGTCTGGATCGCCGCATCGCCCTCCGCGAGGAGCCGCTCGCGGCGCGCCTCGAGGCGGCGGCGGCGCGCGCCCGCCGCCGGTCCCGAATCCGAGACGTACTCCATTGCGGAGCGGACACCCTCCGGGTCGCCCTGGCTCAGAAGCCGGGCGACGTAGCGCAAGTGGCGCCGGTAGGCGCTTCCCTCGAGGCGCCGTGCCTCCTGCACCGCAACCCGCAGCGCTTCGGCCAGGGGCATGCGGTCGAGGTGCCGGTGGCTCAGGCGCACCAGCGCCTCCCCGAGCGCGTGCAGGGCCAGATGCTCGCGGCGGCGCTGCGAGCGGCTCTTGACCGGATCCTCGGGAACCATGCCCGGCGCGGCGGCGAGCCTCACTCGATGAGGTAGGTGTGCTCGTGGAGCCGCGTGAGGCCGCGCTTGCGCAGGCTCGAGCGTTCGATGATGTCCTCTTCCCCCAAGTGCCGGACCCGGCGCCGGTCGCCGAACAGGGCGCGGACCTCCCGCTCCGGGACCGGGAAGGGCGGACCGTCGATTTCGTGCTCGGGGTACACCATCGAGATGAGCAGAATGGGGGCCCGGACCAGGGTGACGAGGCGTTCCGCGTAACGCCGGCGCGTCGCTTGCGGCAGAGCGACCAGAGCCGCCCGGTCGTAGACACCGGCGACGCCGGCGAGGTCCGCGGCGTCGAGCGCGAAGAAGTCCCCGGCGAAGAGGCGGAACCCGGGGCTCTCGAGCACCGAGTAGCGGGGACCCCGGGTCTCGGTGTAGTCGAGGCCGTGGGCGCTGAGGAACTCACGCCCCGCGATCGGGCTCAAGTCGATGCCGAGCACCTCGAAGCCCCGTCGGCGGAGCCACCACATGTCCTCCGCCTTGCCGCAGAGGGGAACGAAGATCCGGTCGCCGGACTCGAGATCCAGGCCGTCCAGGTGGCGCCGGAGCGCGGCGTTGGGGGCGCCCTCGTGCCAGGGGGTGCTGCCTTCCTGCCAGCGCCGCAACCAGAACTCCGCTTCCACCCGACCTCCCTCGAGAGCCCGCCGGCCCGGACGCGCCAGGAAGCCGCCGGGAGCGGCCGGCGCCGGGGCGCCGGCCCGGCACGGGTCCGGCGCAACGAGGCGCTGTCCGTCAGCTCCGGGGGATCACATACCCGGCGCGGCGCGCCCCCGGACGAGGCGCCGGAGCTCGCCGGGATCGGGGAAGCGCCCCAGCGCCTTCTTGGAGAAGACGAGGCACTCGTCCGCCACCACCTCGAACACCCCTCCGCTCGACTTCACCAGCTCGACCTCGGCTCCGCATTCCGCCATCAAGGCGTCCCTCGCGCTCACGGCGCGAGACTCGTAGCCTCAAGCTCCGCAGTATTCGATCCGGATGCGCATCGCGACCCTCTCCCGCTCCTGGTCCGCGTAGCATAACCCGGGTCCCGGCCGCTGGGTAACTCGACTTTCGGGGTTCGAAATACTGGAATCAGGCAGTGGGTTCCCGCGCCACCTCCCGTCATTCCCGCGCAAGCTCGCTCTCGACCCCGGCCGGGGGCGGGAATCCATTCCGGTCAACGCATCCCGAAGCTCGAGTGGGCGAGCGCCCGCGCCCGGCCCCTCTCCGTCCTCGTCCTCCCGCATCAGCCGCCGAGCCACTGCCAGGCGTGCAGGAGCCCGGCGCCGACCCCGGCCAGCGCGAGGCACCAGAGCGCGTTCCAGCGGGCGAAACGCCATCCCGGCACCCCGTAGCGCACCTGCAGGGTGAGCACCTGCCCGGACAGGGGGCTGCCGGCGCACCCGATGCCCCACCCCATCACGAAGCTCATGACCATCAGGGCCGGGTCGGGGTCCAGGGGCCGGAGAAGGGTCGCCGCGATGGTCAGGGGCACCACCGGGTGCACGCCGAAGAAGGAGAGGACGTACACCGCGAACACCAGCCCGGAGGCGGTGCCCGCGTCGAAACGCGAAGGCATCCACGGGACGCCGTGAGCGGCAAACGCGCTGGCGAGGCCGACCGCGAGCACCCCCGCGGCGAGGAAGAGCGCCACTTCCGCCGCCATCCGGGGCAGCTCGGCGCGCCCGTGCTCGAGCATCGCCCGCGAGCCGGGGAGCGGGCCGCGGATGAAGAAGAGCACCGCCAGGGTCAGCGCCGGCGCGAGCCCCGCGATCAGCACCAGCACCGGGAACCCGGGGTCCGCGAGATGCCAGGCGATGACCGCCGCCGCGAGCAGGGCGGGGAAGGCGAGCGTGCGGTAGCGAAGCGAATAGCCCTCGAAGCGCGACAGCCGGGCGGAATCCCTCCGGCGCGCGCCGGCGTAGCCGAGTGCGATCCCCGCGAGGGCGAGGGCGGCGCCCGGAGCCATCACCGTGAGGATGCTCGACCCCGGGGCGTAGTGAAGCGCGAGGGCCATCCCGCCGATGAAGGGAGAGTAGAACACCGCGGTGGAGAAAGAGCGGCACAGCAGCAGCGCCTCCCCGCGCGGCAGGGGGCCGCCACGCGCCAGGCGGTCGCCGACGATGATCATCCCCGGCAAGTTGATGAGCGCGCCCTGCACGTTGATGGCGAGCGCGGTGCGCAGAAAGGCGCCCCGGCCCCGGGGCGGGGCGGCCGTCCCGGCGGTGGAAGCGGGAAGCAGGCCCAGGAACCTCACCGCCGCCAGCATCGCGAGCAGCGCATCGTTGTATCCGAGCAGGGCGCCCGCCCCGAGGCCCACCGAAGCGGGGTCGCCCACCGCGAACGCGGCCCCTCCGATGCCGGCCAGGATGCCCGCCTGCACGCGCACCGTCCCTGGGACCCGCGACCACAGCAACAGCAGCGCCAGGCCGGCCGCGGCGCCCGGCCCCCACTCCGGCACGCAGCCCGTGAGCTCGCCGAGGACGACGAGGAGCAGCATCGCGGCGAGCAGGGCGGCGGCGAGGTCCGCGCGCGCCGTCTCCCCGGCCAATCCCTGGTTCCATGACATGGCTCGCCGGCCGCGCGGGCGGACACCCCTGAACGGGTCCGCATGGTATCCGTCCTGCGCGTCCGTGTCGGCCCCGTTTCCCGCCGCCGCTCGGGGCTCTCCAAAAGTCGGCCTGACGGCTTCAGACACCGAAGTTTCGGGATTCGTT
>CAYFYD010000361.1:0-4760 GCA_964347195.1 uncultured Ectothiorhodospiraceae bacterium | reverse complement strand
AGCCAGGAATAGGCCCAGGTTCCAGCAATAACCAGCAAGAAGACGATCACGATGGCGGTCGGGCTGCCGTCGAGGGAGAAGGCCGGCACATAGCCGAAGATGAAGGGCGCGAGATAGAGGAACTTGGCGAACTTGAAGGAGGTGAAGGCCGTTTTCCACATGTTGGCTTTGGCGATGGTGGCCCCGGCAAAGGCGGCGATGCACACCGGAGGCGTGATGTTCGAGTCCTGGGAGAGCCAGTACACGATCATGTGTGCGGCAATGGGGTTGACCCCCAGCGCCGTGAGCGCGGGCACGGCGACGACGGCGGTGATCAGATAGGCGGCGGTAACCGGCACCCCCATGCCCAGGATGAGGGAGGCGAGAGCGATGAGCAGAATGGTCAGCCAGAGCTTGCCGTCCGCCAGCGCGATCACGATATCGGCGAAGGTGAGCACCAGCCCGCTGTAGGTGAGCACACCGATGATGATCCCGATCACGCCCACCGTCGCACCGATCTTCAGGCTGTTCACGGCCCCGGCCCGGGAGGCGACCAGGATCCGCTTCGGGCCGATCCGGGTGTCCCGGCGGAACCAGCTCACGGCAATGCAGGTCACGATGCCGAGGATGGCGGAATAGGCCGGGGAGTACCCCATGAGCATCAGAACGGTGATGGTCACCAGGGGCAGGACGTAGAACCACTCCCGTTTGAGGAGCATCGAGGCGGCGTCTTTCGACTTCTCACCTCTGATGTCGAAACGCTTGGCTTCGTAGTGGACCATGACGAAGACGCTGAAGAAGTACATCAGGGCGGGGAAGATGGCGACCAGCATGATGGTGGAGTACGGCTCGCCGGTGAGCTCCGCCATGATGAAGCCGCCGGCCCCCATGATCGGCGGCATGAACATGCCACCGATGGAGGCGGCGGGCTCGATGCCGCCGGCGACGTGGGGCCTGAAGCCGGCCTTCTTCATCATGGGGATGGTGAAGTTGCCGGTGGATACGGTGTTGGCGATGGCGCTGCCGGAGATGGACCCGAACAAGCCGCTGGCGATGACCGACACCTTGGCCGGGCCGCCGATCTTGTGGCCTACCGCGGCAAGCGGGAAATCAATGAAGAAACGCTGCGCCCCGCTCGCTTCCAGGAAGGCACCGAAGATGACGAACAGGATGATGTAGGTGGCCAGTACGTTGGCCATGATTCCGAACACCCCGTCGCTCTTGTAGAAGATGCTGGTGCAGAGATCGGGAAAGGTGTCCCCCGCGTGAGAGATGAGCTCGGGCGCATAGTCGCCGTAGACACCGTAGAGCAGCATGACGGCGCCGATGACGACGAACACGCTTCCCACCACCCGGCGGGCCAGCTCGATCCCCAGCAGCACGCCGAGCATGGCGATCCACTGGTCCAGCCTGGTTTCGGCGCCGGCCCGATAGTTGATGGCCTCGAAGTTCCACATCCAGTAGCCGATGCAAACGACGGAGGCGACGATCAGCAGGTAGTCGATGACTCTGCCCAGCCGGCTCTTCGACTGGTAGAGCAGGAAGACGAGGACATAGGTAATGACGACGTAGATCCCGCGATGGTACTGGGTCGCGGCGGGATCGAGCACCGCGGAATACGAATAGAAGAGAACGAGGGTGAGCGACAGGATGTCGAACACCCATTGTTCCGCTCTGTTCAGCTTGTCGAACATTTCCTGTCACCCCGTACCGCGCAAGGGCGGGTGCGGAGGTACGGAGAACGCCGGGAGCTCGGGGACGAGGGACCCCGGGAGCGTGACACGGCGTCCCGGGGCCGGGAAGGCGAAGCGCACCTGCGCCTCGGCGATCTCCCTTGTCCTCGCGCTCGGTCCCGATCTTCGAGCCGTGCGGATCAGAGCAGGCCTTTCTCCGTCCAGAACTTCACCGCTCCCGGGTGCAGGGGAGTGACGATGCCCTTGATGCCGCTCTCGACGCTCATCTCCCCGAAGGTCTTTTTCTGGTTTCTCATGTAGGCCAGACCCTCGTCCGTATAGACCTTGGAGAGCAGGTCATACACCACGTCCGCGGGGACCTCGGAGTTGGCGACCCAGAGGGTTGAATCCTGGAACGACGGGGTCTCGTGACCGACGCCGCGGTAGGTATCGGCGGGCACCGCGAGCTTCGCGAAATAGGGATACTTCTCGAAGAAGCCGCTCTCTACCGCGTCCCGTTCGAGATCGACCAGATCGATGTCGTTGGTCTGGGCGGCCATGATCACGGCTCCGCTGGGGAAGGCGGTGAACAGCCAGAAAGCATCGAGCTGATTGTTGCCGAAGGCCGCGGCCGCGTCGTTGTAGCCCATGGCGTTGCGCTCGATCTCGTCCCAGACCCCCATGTGGGTGAAGAAGAGCTCGCAGTTGGCAAAGGCACCGGACCCGGCGTTACCCACTCCGACCTTCTTGCCGACCAGATCGCGGGTGCTCTCGATACCCGATCCCTTCCGCACCACGAGCTGGGCCGGTGCTCCGTACAGATAGGAGACCGCGAGCACGTCCTGGTACTTTCTGTCGTCGTTCTTCAGCCGGCCCTCTCGCCCGAGATATACGTGCCCGGAGTAGACCACTCCGAACTGCATCTTCCCCCGATTGACCTTGCGCAGGTTCTCCACCGAGCCGGCGGAGGATTGCGCCTTGACGCGGTAGTCCCCGGATTCCTTGACCGGACCATAGGTCTGGATGGAATTGGCCACGATCTGGAAGGTGCCGCCGGCCGGACCGCCGCCGAAGACCATGCGCTCGGCGGCCAGGACGGGGGTGGAAAAGGCGAGGGCGCAGGCCAGCAGCGCCGTGGGTGCGATCAGGAATTTTCTGCGATTGATGTCCATGGTACTCCCTGCTGTCTTGAAGGGTCGGGGCGGGCACCCGACCTGTATCTCTCGCCCGCTCTCGCCCGTGGACGCCGAGACGCTCTCGCTGCGACTACCGGCGAGAGGGGGGGGAGGTGTCCCGCTCGCTGTCGAGCCCCAGGATGACGGACTCCGGAGCTGACGATTCTAGGCGACCTTCCCGGAGTGGTCGAGGTTGTCGATTTCAACTGTCGATTTCAACGACCCGGGGAGGTCCCCGGCTCTCGGGGCCGTACTGATGAGAAGCGACCCGAACCCGGCGGCCCGGGAGCGCGAAACGCTCTACACCGTGCTTCCGGGGCGGGCTCCGAAGCGGGCTTCCATCTCGCGGTGCGTCCGTACCGCTTCGCCCGACTCGTCGATTCGAACCTCCGTCCCGGCGATGATCGTGCCGGCCCGGATCGGGCGCAGCAGCTCCGCATCGTGCGCGAGCCCGATCGGCAGGGCGGTGCACTCGAGCGATCGTTGCGCCGGCAGCATGGTGCCGTGCACGGTGTAGCCGCCTTCGCCATCGACGCGCTTGAAACGGGGTGTGCCCGTGGACCAGCATCCGGGCGGGGCCGCGCCCGGGGCCGGTCGATGTTCGGTTCAGCCAGGAGAGGGAGTGCGTCATGCCGGTAGTGAGAGTGTCGTTGTACGAAGGCCGCAGCCGAGAGCAGAAACGGGAGATCGCGGAGGCGATCACGGAGGCGCTGGTGCGGGTGGCGGGGTCGAAGCGCGAGGCGGTCAACGTCCTCTTCGACGGCCACACCCGGGAGGACTGGGTGATCGGCGGAGCACCGGAGTACGCGCGGCCGGGTGGGGGGCAGCGCGAGCCGGGCTCGGCGGACGAGGGCGGTTGAGCGCAGGGCCGCGCCCGAGGGCGGCTGGCGATCCCACCGTCCGGTTATCCCCGAATCCAGTCCTCGATCCGCAGACTCTCGATGCGCTCGTAGTGCTTCCTGTTACCGGTCACTACGCTCGCTCCGTGGGCCAGCGCGATCGCGGCGATCAGGAGATCGGCGTCCGCGACACGCATGCCCGCCCGTTCCAGCCTCGCTTTCCATCGGCCGAAGTCGAGCACGGACGGCAGGCCCAGGCCCAGAACGGGCAAGGTCGCGAGAAACTCCGTGACCAGCGTGACGTTCTCCTTGGGAGCCCGGGACTTCTCGGCGCCATAGGCGAGCTCCGATGCCGTGATCCAGGTGGTTGCAACGTCATCGTCAATGCTTCTTCGCTTCTCCATGAGCTTTTCGTTGCCACGAAGGATCTCGATGCAGACATCCGAGTCGAGGATCTTCAAAGCGCAATCTCTCGTCCGCTCGATCGGGCGGAGTAGATATCCGCGACTTCGTCCTCGACCGGGATGTCCGAAATCCATCGTCCACCGAGGCGCGACCACGCCTCCGCCTGCGTCGCCGCGAGCGTCCGGCGGTGCGCTATCGGGTGGGTCCGCTGTGCCGAGAGACTCAGATCGAGGAGGTGAATGATCTCCTTGTTCATGCTCCGTTTCTCCGTTGCCGCGCGCTCACGGAGCCGCGTCAGGAGTGGGTCGGGGATGTCCTTGATGGTGATGGAGGCCATGTCGCGGAGCTTGCCGGCGGGGGATGCAACCATTCTGGTTCCGCTTCTGGGCGGAGTCAACGCTCATGGGTATCGCTGTCAGGGTATCCGGCGTCATTCCAGAGAGCGGGGATACGGCCCGCCGCGGCGGTTCAACGCTTCGCCCACCCGCGGGCCAGGCTCCGGCGCCTCGCGTCGCCGGCGAGGACTCGGGCGCACGATTCCCAGTCCGTTCGTCCGACCTCATGGTATCGGAGCGCGAACGGGTGCCGGTCCGGCACTGCGTCGATGGTCTTCTTCGCCTCCTCGACCTGACCGAGCGCCACCCTGACCCAGACGTCTTCGAGCGTGTCCGGCAACTGGCCGAAGAGCC
>CAYFYD010000360.1:0-4774 GCA_964347195.1 uncultured Ectothiorhodospiraceae bacterium | reverse complement strand
CGTGCTTGTACTCGGCGGCGTCCATCGAGCCGCGCAGGGCGTCGGCCATCGCCCAGAGCTCGGCCTCGTTGGCGCCTGACCGTGCCGCGGTCTCGTCCGGCTCGTTCCGCGTTCGCCCGCGCGTGCGGCGTGGTTCCCCTCTCTGTCTGTCATCGCCTTCCGCCTCCTCCGTGGAGGCAGTGAGTCGCTCGATCAAGTCCGCTTTTTTTCTACCGGAGTCGTCGATGCCGAAGGTCCGACACAGCGCCTTCAGGTCGTCTCGGCGAAAGTCCCCCAGCATGTCCTCGATTGGCGCTGCTTCGCACCCGACCAGGACATCGATCAGTTGAGCCTTCACCCGGGCATCGGTGACTTCCAGCTCGTAGTAGCTGACGTAGTGCTGGAGATCTCCGGTCTTCAGCCTGGACAGAATGTCGTGTTTGGTGGGCACTGCTTCGTCTCGGGCGCAGGAAGGGCCTTGTCGAGCGCCGTCACCCCGCCGCTGCGTCCGTCCTACGCCGCCGATTGCGGACCGGGCGGAATGGGGCCGGTGGGCGGATAGGCGCCGTCCCCGTCGTGGGTCTCCGCCCCGGTCAGGGGCGGATTGAACACGCTGATGAGGTGCACGTCGTCCACCGCCTCGATGCGGTGGCGGTCGGTGGGGCTGACGAGATAGAGGGCGCCGGGCCCGAGGCGACGGGTCCCTCCGCTCGCGTAGTCCGTCACCGCGAGGGTCCCGTCGAGCACGAGGTTGGCCTCCCAGTGGTGCTTGTACCAGAGATCGAGCGCGGTCCCCGCGCGGGCCCGCACCCCGTGGAGCGAGAAGCCCAGGTTGTCGGCGGCGAGCAGGTAGCGGGTGCTGGTGACCGCGCCGCCCGCGAGGACGAGCTCGTTCCCGGCGCTCTGCACATCCTCGGGCGTCTTCACGAACATCCGGGCCTGGCCGGGCGGGATCTCCCCGGTGGGCGGATAGGCGCCGTCCTCGTCGTGGGTCTCGTCGCCCACGATGGGGGGGTTGAAGACGCTGATGATGCGCATGCTCTCGTCTTCGTCCCGGGTGACCCGGTGCCGGTCGGTGGGACCGACGCAGTAGAGGACGCCGGGGGCGAGGGGCCACTGCTCGCCCGTGCTCCGGTCTTCGAGGATCCCGTGGCCGGAACGCACGAAGTTCGCCTCCCAGTGGTGCTTGTACCAGAGGTCGGAGCTGCGGCCGCCGTCCGCCCTCGCTTCGGAGACGCTGAAGCCGACGCGGTCGGACTTCGTGAGCAGGCGCACCGCCGATGCCTTCCCGTGAGAGATCGGGATGACCCGGCCTTCCGCCTCGAGCTGGTCCATGGTCCGAATGAGCATGTCAGGGTCCTCCTCAGTCAACTGGAGTTTCGGGATTCGTTGGCCAGAATGGATTCCCGCTTCCGCGGGCCGGGTGGCCGCGGGCGGTTGCCCGCCCACGGCTCCCACAGATCCGGACGTGCCCGATTGGGGCATCCGGCTCCTCGAATGAGGGTCGCTGCTCAACGGTACACACTGTGCACGACTCGCGCGGGGGGAAGCGGATAGGTCTTGCGCATCCGGTCGAAGCGCTCCCACGTCATGCGCGCGCGCCAGGAACGCCGGTTCAGCCACTTGCGCCATCGCCTCTCGGTTTCGTACAAGAAGCGCTGCAACGCTCGGACGTTGCCGGTGATTCCGTAATAGGCGTAGTGGCCTCGCACCTTGCGGCTCAACGCCGCGCACTGCTGCGCCACGCGCTCATGACGATGCGCTCGGCACCACTGGTCGATGGCCTTCAGCGCTCGGCTGAAGCGCTCCTTGGCCGTTTTGCGTTTCACTACCCATCGCCCCTTCCGGGAGCGTCCCCAGAAGTGGGTGAACCCCAGCATCGCGAAGCTGCGCCCGCGCGGCGAGCCGCCCCGCTGTGCCTGGGACGGACTGCGAAAGTCCACCAACCGGGTCTTGTCCGGGTGCAGGCGAAGACCGTACTTCGCCAGCCGTTTCGCCAGCACCTCCAACACCCGCCTCGCGTCGTCTTCCCGCTCAAAGACCAGCACCGCATCGTCGGCGTAGCGCACCTCGAAGGCCCGTCCCCGAAGCCGCGGCCTGACCTCGTGCTCGAACCATTCATCGAGCACTTCGTGGAGATAGACGTTGCTCAGCAGCGGGGAAATCACTCCGCCTTGCGGCGTCCCCCGCTGCGGGTGGCGAACCTCACCCGCCTCCATCACTCCGGCATTCAACCACTTCCCTATCGCACGGCGTATCACTCCGTCTCGCACCCGTTGGTCCAGAAAGCGCCTCAGATGCCCCCAATCCACGCTGCCGAAGAAGTCCTCGATGTCCAGGTCTATCACCCATCCGCCTTCGAACTCCCTCAGCCCCCGCCACAGCGCATCCAGCGCTCGGTGGGCGCCTCGCCCCGGTCGAAACCCATACGAGCATTCCGCAAAGTCCTGCTCGTAGACCGGCTCCAGCGCCATCAGCACCGCACGCTGAAGCACCTTGTCCTCCAGCGTCGGTATGCCAATCGGGCGCGTCTTGCTCGTCCCCGGCTTCGCAAGGTGCACCCGGCGTAGCGCCGGCGCCCGATACCGACCGGACTTCAACCCTTCGAGCAAGCTCGACAGGTTCGCCTCCAAGTCAGCCTCGTACTGCGCCGCCGTCACCCCGTCCACCCCCGCCGCCGCATCCTTGCGCACTCGCCGGTAGGCTTCACGCATCCACCCCTCATCGAGGTGGTGCGCCAGCGTCGTCAGGGTCAGCTTCGGCTCCCTCCGGGCCAGCTCCGCTATCTTGCGTTGTCGCGTTGAGATGACCTCTCGGCCCAATGTCCCCGTCATCTGTCCCTCCGCAAGCTCCCTCATCCGGTCGGCCGCTTCCCTCCGCCGGGTCCTCTGGGGCGAGTTCCCCGACCTCCACGGTACTATCCGCCGACTCCGACTCCTCGCCTCCCCTCGCGCCTCACTTCGTCTCCTTCGCTCGGCGCTACCACCGTTCCGCCCCCCTTCGCTCCCCCGGGTCGGGACGACTCCCCGAGGGCCCGGACCACTTCGTCCGCGGCGCCCGCGCCGCCTCGCCACGGTGGAGAAAACGAGATATCCCAGGTTCCTGGACGACCCTTGCGTACATGCCCCGCTCTTCGACCCCGGCGGACCGCCTGCCCCAGGCCTCTACGGGACCGGCGATGCTGTCTTCCGCTGGATTCACCACGTCGACTCCGCAACCTTGGCTCTCTCGAGGCTCCATCACGCGGCCTGCACGCCCCCTGTGTACGCTTCGCAGCCGGGGTCACCCCCGCACCACGCAACACTCGGTTCCGGCTGGTGGCCAACCTTTGCCGGAGCAGGACTCTCACCTGCCGGTCGCTTAGAAGGTTCCCGCTCCGTCTATCCCTCTACATCGCTTCCCCCTTCACCAAGCTTTGCCTGGCGCAAGAATCCATCGCCTGATCTCGGCACTTCGAGCCCCGACACTCGAGCTCACGAAGTCGTGTGGCCGTTGCCGGAGCGCTCGGCGGACCTCCCGGTGCGGGCGGACGCGGTGTGCTCGCGCAGAGCCTCGAGCACCTTGGCCTGGAAGTCGTGCACCGCGTGCTCGCTGTAGTGCGGCCAGGCCGGGTGGGCGATGAGGCGCCCCTGGGTGTAACCGAGGCTGTGCAGCCCTCGCTGCACGCTCTCGCAGAGGGGGACGTCCTCGTCGCGCACCATGTTCACGAACTCGATGACTTCCCGCTGCTCGGGCGTCGGCTCTGCGGTGGGGAAGTACCACTCCACTCTCTGTACCGTGCGCTCCGGGGCCTTCGGCTCGTGGTGAAACACGTTGAGGTAGCCGCCGGGATACACCTCGAGCGCGAAGTTGGGCCAGAGCAGCCAGCTCCCGAACTCGCGCTCCTCGCCGTTCTTGTCCATCGAGCGGGCGTAGGCGGTCGATTCCCCCACCCCGCGGCTCGCGTGGCTGTGGTACTCGGGGTGGACGCTGATCCGGTAGGAATCGAGGTCGAGCGAACCCTGCATGAGGCCGGGGTGCTGGTTGGGGCAGTGGTAGCACTCGGAGTAGTTCTCCACCGAGTTCTTCCAGTTGGCCGCGAGGGGGATCTCGCGCTCGTAGGCGAGCGCGAGGGTCTCGACCTGGGGAGAGAGCTCCCGGATCTCGCGGTCGAGGCCTTCGCGTCCCTCCATGATCGGCTTGGCGTCCGGGTCGAGGTTGACGAATACGAAGCCGCAGAAGAGCTCGGCGCGGACCCGGCTCAGGCGGATCTCGCCGCGCTCGAAGTCCGCGACCTCCACGCTGTGCCGGGCGTGGCGGAGCTCGCCGGAGAGCGCGTAGCTCCAGTTGTGGTAGGGACACACGATGGCGGTGCCGAGGCGGCCCGCGCCTTCCACCAGCCGGTGGGCGCGGTGCTGGCAGACGTTGTGGAAGGCCCGGAGCTCCCCGTCGCGGTCGCGCAGCACCACCACGCTCTGGTCGCCGATGTCCCGGGCACAGTAGCGGCCGGCCTCCGCGATACGGCTCACGTGGCACACGTACTGCCAAGTGCGGTTGAAGATCGCCTGCTTCTCCAGCTCGAAGACCCCGGGCGCGTAGTAGTAGCGGCCGGGCAGGGTGTGCGAGCGGTAGGGGTCCTCGGAGAAGCGCCCGACATCGGGCAGGGTGGTATCCGCGGCATGCGCCATCGATCCGTTCCTCGTTTGCCGAGGGACCGAGCATAATCCGGCGAGGCGCCGCTTAGCCATGCCCCAGGAGTCTCGGCAGCAATTCTCATTTTGGCGCCTGACTTCACCCTGAGCCGCAAGCCGTCTTC
>CAYFYD010000359.1:0-4789 GCA_964347195.1 uncultured Ectothiorhodospiraceae bacterium | reverse complement strand
GGGTGCGGGAGTGACGGGGGTGCGGGAGTGACGGGAGTGACGGGGGTGCGGGAATGACCCACCCCTTCGTCGAGTCTCCGCGCGGCCCAAGGGCCGGCGATACCATCGCCGAGTATCTGGACGCATGAGCCGCCCGACCGTCGCGTGGCATTCCCGGATTCATCGTCTTCGCACTCGTCAACAATGCGTTACGATGGTGTCGACACGCTCTGGACGGCACCGCACGAGTCGGGGAACGATGCCGGACTACGACTACATCGTGGTGGGCGGAGGCTCCGCGGGCTGCGTGCTCGCGAACCGCCTCAGCGCGGACCCCGGGACGCGGGTGCTGCTCATCGAGGCGGGCCGCGATTACCCGCCCGGAGAGGAGCCCGCCGACATCCGGGATACCTTCTACACTGCCGCTTACGTGCGGGAGCACCTCTGGCCCGACACTCGGGTGCACTGGCTCGCGCCGCGCGCCGGGGACCCGGCGCCCCGCGCCGTGTTCTACGAACAGGCACGGGTGATCGGCGGAGGCTCCAGCGTCAACGCGATGGTGGCGCTGCGCGGCCTTCCCCGGGACTTCGAGGAATGGGAGGCGGCGGGCGCCCGGGGCTGGTCGTGGCCCGATGTGGCGCCCTTCTACCGCCGCCTCGAGCGCGACCTCGACTTCGAGGACGCAGGCCACGGGCGCGACGGCCCGATCCCGGTCCGGCGTCACGCGCGAGGCGAGTGGCCTCCCTTCGTCGCGGCGGTCGCGGACGAGCTCGCACGCCGCGGCTATCGCTACGTCGACGACGTGAACGGTGGCGAGCGCGACGGGTTCGGGCGCATCCCGATGTCGAGCCTGCCCTCGCAGCGGGTGTCCGCCGCCATGGGCTACCTCGACCGGGAGACGCGCCGTCGGGTGAACCTCCGGATCCTCTCCCGCACGCCGGTGAGCGGACTGCTCATGGAGGGGCGGCGGGTGACCGGCGTGAGCGTGGGAACAGGAGAACGCAGCGCCGCCTGCCGCGCGAAGGAAGTGGTGCTCTGCGCCGGCGCCTACCGGACGCCGGTGCTGATGCTCCGCTCCGGGCTCGGCCCGCCCGAAGACCTCGCCGCGCTCGGGGTCCCGGTGCGGGCCGCCCTGCCCGGCGTGGGTCGCAACCTGCACGACCACCCGACCTTCGCCGCCGCGGCGCACCTGCGCCGGGCGGCAAAGCAGCCCTCGGGCCTCCGCCCCCACGCCAACGCGGGCCTGTTCTACTCGTCCGGGCTCGAAGGCTGTCCCCCCCTCGACATGTACATGCCGATCGCCAACAAGGTGAGCTGGCATGCCCTCGGCGAGCGCATCGGCGGGCTCTTCCTGGTGCTCATGAAGCCCTTCTCGCGCGGCCGCGTCACCCTCGCCTCTCCCGACCCGAACGAGGCGCCGCGCATCGAGGTCAACGCCTTCGGAGACGAGCGCGACCTCGCCCGGGCGATGCAGGCGATGCGCTTCGCCCATGAATTGCTCTCCCGGCCCGCGGTCCGTGCGCTCGTCACCTACCGCTTCGGCGGCTCTTTCTCCGAGCGGGTGCGCGCCCTCGACGCCCGTCGTCCCGTCAACCGGGTGCGCTCGGCCCTCGCCTCCTTCCTGCTCGACGGCCCCGCCCCCCTGCGGGACTTCCTCATGCGCAGCGCGGTGTGCCCGGGGGCGGAGCTCGACGCCCTCGTCGCCGGCGACACCGGCCTGGAAGCATGGCTGCGCGAGAGCATCACCGGCTTCTTCCATCCCGTCGGCACCTGCCGCATGGGGGCGCCGGACGACGAGGGGGCGGTGGTGGATCCCGAAGGCCGGGTGCGCGGGGTGGCGGGACTGCGGGTGGCCGACGCCTCGGTGATGCCGGTCATCGTGCGCGCCACCACCAACCTCACCGCGATCATGATCGGCGAGAAGATGGCCCAGGCGATCCTCGATGCGCGGTAGCTCCCCGGGGCGCCGGCGCGGAGTCTCGTGGACGGGTTGCCCCCGGAACCCGGCGGCGGCGAACAAGAGCACGCTATCCCGGCATCCTGCGTAGCGTGCACACGGCTTCGAGCGCTCGAGCGGGGCTCCCGTCCGCAGCGAGGGTCAGGGGGCTCAGCGCGTCAACGTCGCGGCCTCCCCCATGTGCATCAACGGCAAGGGCATGGGGCTCGATCCGTCCATGAAGTAGACTTTCGAGGCGGGGTCCTTGGAGATGGCGCGCAGCGCTTCCAGGGCCTGCAGGCGCACGTAGTTGGGGTTGTCGCCGATCGCCTTGTTGATACGCTCGATCTCGTAGGCTTGGGCATCTGCCAGCACGCGGCGGCGCGCGGCCTCCTCCTCGGCCGCCTCTCGTTCGGCCTCGGCGGCAGCAATCTTCTGTTGCTGCTCGGTGCGGAAGCGTTCGAGCTCCGCCTTCTGCTTCTCCACCTCCTGTTCGCGCTCCTTCTTCGCCTCGATCGCCCGGGTGATGAACGGAGGCAGCGAGATATCGCGGATCAGCACCGCTTCCACCTCTACCCCCTTCGGGCGCAGGTACTCGCGCAGTCCCGAGAGGATGCTCGCCTGCAGCGCTTCCTGGGTCGTCTCCAGGAAGAAATCCTCGGCGCGCTTGATGGTCTTCCCCTGCTCGCGCAGGAGCGAGCGCAGCTTCGGGACCAGATGCACCGCGAGCACGTCGGAGGCGGTGCCGGTCTCCTGCAGAATACGCGGCACGTCCGCGTGCACGAGTCGGTACTGTACGCTCACCTCGACGCTCGTCTGGAGCTGGTCCTGGGACGGGACGTTGGCGGTCTCCTTGTGGGACTTCTGCCGCACATCGTAGCGGTGCCAGTCGTAGAGCGGGTTGACGGGGATGTGCAAGCCCTGCTCGTAGGGCTTGGCCCGAACATCGCCGAACAAGGTGGCGACCGCGGCATGGCCCGCGGGCACGCTGACGTAGAGTCGCAGCCCGACCACGATCAGCACGAGGACGGCTATGGCCACGATCACGAGGCCGCGGATGTTGTTCATGCCGGAGCTTCCCGGAAGTGAGGAGGACCGATGCTATCGGCGCGGGCGGGCGGGCAGCAAGGGCGCTCGGGCCCGCTCCGCCATGGAAAAAGTCCCGCCGAGGTGTAGGCGATCACCGCCTTCGGGCTCCTCGCCATCCTCCCGATCTTTCTCGATCTTCCCGCCGCCGAGGGCACGCTCCGGGCCGGTGCGGGGCTCCCTCCTCTCACCTCCCCGGCATCCACACCGGATGCGAGACGTCCGTGTCCGGGCCGCCGCAGGCGGCGGAACGCGTCAGGCGCCGGCCTCGCGTGCGAGCAGGGCCCGCTTGCGCTCCACCCCCCAGCGGTAGCCGGAGAGCCCGCCGTCCTGCCGCACGACCCGGTGGCAGGGGATCGCCACCGCCACCGGGTTCGCCGCGCAGGCCCGGGCCACCGCCCGCGCCGCGCGAGGGGCGCCGATGCGGGTCGCGACCTCCGCGTAGCTCCCGGTCGCGCCGGCCGGGATGTCGCGCAGCGCCTGCCACACCCGCTGCTGGAACGCGGTGCCGCGCAGGTCGAGCGGCAGATCGTGTCCGAGCCCGGGCGATTCGATGAGGCCGACGACCTGCGCCACCAGTCCCTCGAAGACCTCGTCCCCGCCCACGAGGCGTGCGTTCGGGAATCGATCCTCGAGATCGCGCAGCAGGCGCGCCGGATCGTCGCCGAGGAGTACGGCGCACACCCCCCGGGCGGTCGCCGCGACGAGGATCGCGCCGAGCGAGCACTCCCCGAGCGCGAAGCGGATGGTCTCCGCCCGCCCTCCGTGGCGATAGCTCGCCGGCGGCATGCCGAGCACCGTCCCGGAGGCTTCGTAGAAGCGGCTGGCGGAGCCGAAGCCGGCCTCGTGGATCGCTTCGGTCACCGTGGAGCCTTCGTGCAGCGCCTCGCGCACCCGCCGCGCACGATGGGCCGACGCATAGGCCCGCGGCGTGAGCCCGGTCGCGGCCTTGAAGACGCGGTGGAAGTGATAGCGGCTCATGCCCACCGCATCGGCGAGCGCGGCGAGGTCCGGCGCCTCCTCCGCCGACTCGATGAGACGGCAGGCCCGGGCCACCGCGACGGCGTGCCGCTCCTCGAGCGGAGGCGCGTCCGGCCGGCAACGCCGGCAGGGACGGAAGCCGGCCCCTTCCGCTTCCTCGCCGCGGGCGAAGAAGCGCACGTTCTCCCGCCGGGGCCGGCGGGCGGGACAGCCGGGACGGCAGTAGATGCCGGTGGTCACCACGCCGAGCACGAAGTGGCCCTCCGCGCGGCGGTCGCGGCTCACCACCGCCGCCCACCGCTCCTCGTCGCTCTCGAAACACGGGGCCGCGTGCGTTCCGGCGCCCTCCCCTTCAACTCGCTGCTTGTGCATCGCCTCGTTCCTCATCGGCTTCGCAGTCGGCACCGCGCTTCGGATGGCGGCACCGGAAGCGATGATGGCCCCCGCGGGGTTTGCGCGCGCTCCGATCCTTGCTCCCGAATTCCGATGCGGAGGGTCGGCGCTCACGGCGGCGAGGTGCCGGATCGCGCAGACCGCCTCGATCCCGAAGCCCTTCGCTCCCGAGGATTCCCGCCGCCCCTGCCGGGACGGTGGCGACGAACGCGCCCGCTCAGACGAGCTTTCTCGGCACGCGACCGTCCCAGGACCGGGTGAACACCCGGGTGTCGTCTTCGTAGGCGTCGAGGGTGGCGGATATCAGGAAGTCCTCCTTCGTGCAGGTCATGACGCTGCGCGTCTCAGTGCGGACCTTCCACCCCTCGCGCTCCAGCGTGATGCGATAGCTCGCCTCGTGCCGCGCCGAGAGGG
>CAYFYD010000358.1:0-4792 GCA_964347195.1 uncultured Ectothiorhodospiraceae bacterium | reverse complement strand
GATTGGCGGGGAATGGCGGGGAATGGGGGGGATTGGCGGGGAATGGTCCCGATTGGAGTATCGTCATTCCCGCGAAGCTCGTCCCCGCCCCCGATCGGGGAGCGGGAATCCATTGACCCTCCGGGGCACAAAGTCTCGTTGACCGATCACGGACGCGGCAATGGCCGCCCGGGGCTAACGACGGGTGAGGGCCGCCCCGAGGGTCCTCGCCGAGGCCGCCATGGCGGCGAGCGCGAGCAGGGCGGCAAGGCTCGCGGTCGAGACGCCGGAGAGGCCGGCGCCGACCGTGCAGCCGCCCGCGAGCACGCCGCCCGTGCCCATCATCAGGCCCCCGGCGAGGTAACGTCCGGTCTGCCGCGGACTCTCGAGGCTCACCCAGCGGAACTCGCCCGCCGCGAGCGCCGCGGCCAGGCTGCCGGCGATGACTCCCGCCACGAGGCCGGTGCCGAAACCGGCGGGGATGGCGGTGGCCGCCACCGTCCAGAACAGCGTGTCGGCCGTCGGCCCGGTGAACCCCAGGGACTGCAATGGAAGCGGATCGAAGTCGTCCAGGAGCAGGAGCCCGGTGCCGGCCCAGCCGAGCGGTACGAGCAGCCCGATCGCGCCCGCCATTGCCAGATGGGAGGGTGGCGCACCGGAGCGGAGCGCGAAGAGCGCCGCGGCGAGCGCGAGCCCGAGCGGCCAGATCTCGCCGCCGGGTAGCGCCGCGAGCGCCGCGGCGCCTCCCGCGGGAAGGGTTGCCGCGCCGAGCGCCTCGCGCAGCGGTGCCAGCACGCCCTTCATCGTGGCGAGGGCGGTGACGGCGAACACGATCAGGACGAGCAGGGCGCGCAGGCTGCCGCCCCCGGCCAGCACCGTGAGGCGCGAGGCGCAGCCCCCGCTCAGCACCATGCCGGCGCCGAAGAGCGCGCCGCCCAGCAGCACGGAGGCGATCGGCAGGTCGGGCGCAAGAAAGCGGTGCGCTTCGAAGGAGATCAGGCCGGCGGCGACCGCCAGCCGGGTTCCCGCGATCGCGATCGCCAGCGCCATCGCGAAGGCGCCGAGCGCCGGCCGGCATTCACGCCACGGCCCGACGAGGCCGCGGCGCAGGCACAGGGCGCTGCGCTGCGCCAGCGCGCCGTAGGCGACACCGAGCGCCAGGCCCAGGAGGACGGAGGCGCCGAGCGGGGTCAGCGCCTCGAAGCCCAGCCTTTCGTACATGGTCGGGACGCCCCTCCCGGCGGCAGCGCCACGCTCAGCGCGGCTTGCCGACGCGACGGGCGTAGGCGCGCCGCCAGCGCTTGAAGGCGACGCCGGCCCAGATCCCCTCCGCGATGAGGAAGGGCAGGGAGCCGATCAGGAGGGCGTAGAGGGCCGCGAGCGCGCAGCCGAAGGAGAAGACCAGCACCCAGCAGGAGTGGCGCTCCTCGAGTGCGTAGCTCCCGACCATGATGGTGATCGCGACGACGCCGAGGGTCTCGATCAGCAGGGCGCTTGGTTCCATCTCGAGTTTCGGACCTCGTCGGCCGGAATGGATTCCCGCTTCCGCGGGAATGACGGCTGTGAATTCGAACCCCGAAGCTCGATTTCCATGCTGCGCGCTTCTCCGTCGGGTCGGGCCCGGTTCCGGCGCGTCGAAGGTGGCCCCGCCGCTCAGGCCTCCAGGACCGCCTTCAGAAAGGCGCGGGTGCGCGGGTTGTCGGGGTCGCTCAGGATCTTGTCCGGAGGACCCTGCTCCACGATGCGTCCCCCGTCGAAGAAGCACACCCGGTCGGCGATCTCGCGGGCGAAGCGCATTTCGTGGGTGACGATGAGCATCGTCAGCTCGTGCTCGCGGGCGAGCCGGCGCATGACGTTCAGCACTTCGCCCACCAGCTCCGGGTCCAGCGCGGAGGTCACCTCGTCGAAGAGCATGATCTTCGGGCGCATCGCGAGCGCGCGTGCGATCGCCACGCGCTGCATCTGCCCGCCCGAGAGCTTGGCGGGGTAGGAGTCCACCTTGTCGCTCAGCCCCACCATGTCGAGCATCCCGCGCGCCCGCTCGTCGGCCTCCGCCTTCGTCATGCCGAGCACGCGCCGCGGCGCGATCGCCACGTTGCCGAGCGCGGTCATGTTGGGGAAGAGGTTGAAGAGCTGGAACACCATGCCCACCTTGCCGCGCACCGAGCGCAGGTGGCGGGCGTCGGCGGGCACGAGCTTTCCGTTGCGCCGCATGTGCCACAGCGGCTCGCCTTCCACCTCGACGTAGCCGGTGTCGATGGGCTCGAGCGTCATCAGCACGCGCAGCAGGGTGGACTTGCCGGAGCCGCTCGGGCCGATGATCGCGACCCGCTCCGCCTTCTCCGCCGCGAAGTCGAACTCGTCGAGCACCACCAGATCGCCGAAGGTCTTGCGCACCTTCTCGAAGCGCACGATGGCCGTGTCTTCCGCCATGCCTATCTGCCCCAGCGTCCGAGGCGCCCTTCCATCACCTGGATGAGGGCCGCCGCGACGAGACTCAGCACGATGAAGAAGATGCCGACCAGGGTGATCGGCTCGAAGTAGCGGAAGGTCTGCTGCCCGAAGTCCTTCGCGGTCGCCATCAGCTCCATGATGGTGATGGTGGAGAGGAGGGGGGTCTCCTTGAACATGCCGATCAGGTAGTTCCCGAGCGCCGGCACCACCGGAGGGATCGCCTGGGGCACCACGATGTCGCGGTACACGTGCCAGGGCTTCATGTTCAGCGAGGTGGCGGCCTCGAACTGGCCCTTGGGGATCGAGTCGAGCCCGGCCCGGAAGACTTCGGAGGTGTAGGTGGCATAGTGGAACGCGAAGGCGATGAGGCCGGTGGTCCACGGCTCGAGCAGGATGCCCCAGCGGGGCAGGACGAAGAACAGGAAGTAGATCTGGACCAGGATCGGCGTGGTCCGGATGACCTCGATGTAGCAAATCGCGGGAACGCGGAGCCAGCGGCTCTTCGCACGCCGGGCGAGCGCGAGGAGGAGGCCGATGACGATGGCGCCCGCGAACCCGATCAGGGTCGCGAGGATGGTGCGGTGCACCACCCCGGTGAGCGCCGGTATCAGGTCGTACCAGACGTATTGCCAGTCGATGGTGAGCGGGCTCATCAGGCGACGCTCCCCCGGTCGACGCCCCGGTTGGCGACTTTCTCCACCCCGTGGGTGACCGCGATGATGACCTGCCCGAGGACGAAGTAGATGAGGAGCAGGAGGGCGAAGATCTCGAAGGTGCGGAAGGTGGTGGTGTCGAGCTGCAGCGCCTTCTTGACGAGGTCCGTGATGGTGATGAGCGACACGAGCGCGGTGCCCTTGAGCACTTCCACCGCGAGGTTGCCGAAGGGCGGGATCATGATCCGCACCGCCTGCGGGATGATCACGCTGGCGTAGGCCCACAGCGGCGGCAGGTTGAGCGCGGTCGCCGCCTCGCGCTGGCCCTTCGGCACCGCGAGCACCGCGCCGCGCACGATCTCCGAGCCGTAGGCGCCGCCGTTCAGTGCGAGGGCGAGCACCGCGGTGGAGAGGGGATCGAGGCGCACCCCGGCGTAGGGCAGCACGAAGTAGAGCCAGAAGAGCTGCACCAGGAGCGAGCTGCCCCGGAAGATCTCGACGTAGACCCGGGTGCACCAGCGCACCGTCCGGTACGGCGAGAGGCGCAGCAGTCCCGCCGCGAAGGCCATCACCAGGCTGAGCAGGATCGAGAAGACCGCGATCTTTACGGTGATGATGAAGGGATCGGTGAACCAGGGCAGAAGGTCGAAGGGGGGCGGCATGGTGACTTTCCCCGGCCGTTGAGGTGCGGGCGGGATCCGGGCCGCCGGATCCCGCCCGCGGATCTCGGAATCAGGTGGACTCCGGGCGGCGAGGGGGCCTCAGGGCGCTTCCTCGAGGCAGAGCTCGTCCGCGGTCTTCGGCGGGTTGGGCGGCACCTCGGCGGAAGTGATGCCGAAGGGCTCCACCAGCGCCAGATGCTCGGGGCTCCCCACGAAGTCCGCGAGCGCCGCGTTGTAGGCCTCGAGGAGGTCGGTGTCTTCCTTGCGGAAACCGGCCCCGGTGTAGAACTTCTGCAACCGTCCGTCGATGTACACGTCTTCCATCGGATCGGCGCGTTCGATCCCCGCGTCCGGACCGAGCTGCTTCAGCTTCTCCTGCACCGTGATCGCGGTGAGGGCGAAAGTGTCGATGCGCCCGGCGATGAGGGCCTGGAAGAGGTCGTTGGGGAGGGTGAACTTCGTCATCCGCTCTTCCGGGACGCCGTGCACCCGGAAGAAGGTGGTCTCCTGCCCTCCGGGGATGACGCCGACGCGGATCTCGGGGTTGTCGGCCGCGTCCTGGTAGCTGTGGATGTTGAAGGGGTTGCCGGCCTTGACCGCGATCTGGGACCCCATCGACAGGGTGGGGTTGGCGAAGTTGATGACCTTGCAGCGCTTGGAAAGGATCGCCATGCCGGCGGTGATGCCGTCGATGCGCCCGGTCTGAAGGCTCGGGATCAGCGACGCCCACTCGGTGTCGATGCCCCTGAGCTCCGGCACGCCGAGCTGGTTGAACAGGTAGCGTGCCTCCTCGATCGCGATGCCGGTGAGCCGGCCGCTCTCGTCGAGGTACATCCAGGGCACTTCGCTCGTGTATCCGATGGTGACCACGCCTTCGCTGCGGATGCGTTCCAGCGTGGTTTCGGCCGAGACCGCGGTGGCGGCCATGACCAGGATCGTGGCGCAGAGGGCGCTCAGGCCGAAGCGCCGGCGGAAAGCTGTGCTGATGGGCATTTCTTCTCCTCCCGTACCGGTTCCAGAAGACGGTGACCCGGCCGCGGACGC
>CAYFYD010000357.1:0-4796 GCA_964347195.1 uncultured Ectothiorhodospiraceae bacterium | reverse complement strand
CGCCTGATTCCAGTACTTCGAACCCCGCAACTCGACTTCTGAATGGTCCTGCGGCGGGTCGAGCTCCAGGCGCTCTCCTGCCGACAAGTGGGTGAAGCAATCGCAAGTGGGTGAAGCAACCAGATGAGGCCGGACATGACACCAGGGCTCGAGCACGAGATCGTCGATCGGGCCGGCTTTCAAGGGAACGTGGCGCACCTGCGGGGGCTCGGCCTCGCGCTGCCACGCATCGCCGACCTCGCCGATCCGCCCTCGCGCTTGGCGGCCCGGGCTGAAGAGACGGCCGGGGTGGACCCCGATGCCGGGGATGTCCGCAACCTCTTCCGCATCCACTGGCACAATGGCGCGGACCGCCGATCGCTCGTCGACGTCCCCGAGCACATGGTGCTGCCGGAGTCGCTGACGGGGGTCGAGGCCAGGATCATCGTGGCGTTGGGCAACAAGTTCCCGATGATCCACGCCCACAAGGTGCTGGCCGCGTACGGATGCCTCATCCCCCGTCTGCTGTCGGGAGCGTTCGACCTGACGCGGCACCGCGCGGTCTGGCCCTCGACCGGCAACTACTGTCGCGGCGGGGTGGCGATCGCCCGGCTGCTGGGATGCCGCTCCGTCGCAGTGCTGCCGGAGGGCATGAGCCGGGAGCGTTTCAAGTGGCTCGAGGACTGGGTCGTCGATCCCGGCGACATTCACCGCACGCCCGGCACGGAGAGCAACGTCAAGGAGATCTACGATGCCTGTCATGTCCTGGCGCAGGACGAGCGGAACGTGATCCTCAACCAGTTCTCGGAGTACGGGAACTACATCGTGCACCGCGCCGTCACCGGCCCGGCACTGGAGCGGATCTTCCGGGCGCACGACGCGGATCGCGGCAGGACGGCGCGGGCCTTCGTATGCGCTTCCGGCTCGGCCGGGACGCTGGCGGCCGGCGACTACCTCAAGGGCTCGCTCGGCACCCATACCTGCGTCGTCGAAGCGCTCGAATGCCCGACGCTGCTCTACAACGGCTACGGCGAGCACAACATCCAGGGCATCGGCGACAAGCATGTGCCGCTCATTCACAATGTCATGGGTACCGACTTCGTGATCGGGGTCTCCGACCGGGGCAGCGATGCGTTGAACGTGGTCTTCAACGCCGTTGCCGGCAGGTCCTATCTGTCCCGGCACCGGCAGGTCGGGCAACGGAGCCTGGCGGGTCTCGACGATCTGGGTCTTTCGTCCATCGCCAACATCCTCGGCGCGATCAAGTACGCGAAGTACATGGCGCTGGGCGCGGACGACGTCGTGCTCACCGTGGCGACGGACGGTGCCGAGATGTATCGATCGGAAGCCGAGACCGCCGAGGCGTCACGCTTTGCGGGGAAGTTCTCCGAGATCGAGGCGGCGGAAGCGTTCGGTCAGCACCTCCTCGGGGTGGGCATCGACCACGTGAGCGAGCTGACCCGCTTCGACCGCGAACGGATCTTCAATCTCGGTTACTACACCTGGGTCGAGCAGCAGGGTACCAGCGTTGCGGACTTCGACCGGCGGCGCGAGCAGGGATTCTGGGATGGGTTGATGGAGCGGGTGCCGGCCTGGGACGACATGATCGACGATCTGAACGCCGCGATCGGCTGAAGCGCGTACATCACCGATTCGGCGCTTCGACGAGGCGGCCGGACCACCGCCATGGCGCTCACCTCGGAACGCCCTCGGTGCCCTCGCTCAACGGGTCCCGAACTTCTGCGCGTAGCCGGCGAGGCGCGCCTGCCAGCCGGACCGGTGGACGACGTCGCGGTTGACGATCCCCTGCGGCTCGCGGCCGGCCATGACCTCGAGCACCGCGCGAATGTCGGCGGCACCGCTTCCGGAGAAGAGCTGGTTCGTCCAGCAGAGCGCGTGCGGTGCGAGGATGACGTTGTCGAGGGAGAGCAAGGGCTCGTCCGGATCCGGCGGCTCCTGCTCGAGGACATCGAGTCCGGCGCCGGCGATGCCTCCCTCCCGCAACACCTCGGTCAGGGCCGCCTGGTCGACTATCGGCCCGCGCGCGGTGTTGATGAGGAAGGCGCTCGGCTTCATCAACCCCAGACGCTCCCGGTCGACGAGGTGGTGGGTCTCGGGAGAGAGGGGGCAGTTGATGCAGAGGAAGTCGGCCTCGCGGAACACGCGGTCCATGTCGGTCAGGGTGACGCCCAGCTCGCCGGCGAGGGCCGGATCGGCGTAGGGGTCGTGAGCGATGAAGCGCATGTCGAGGGGGCGCGCGAGGCGGAACAGCTCGGCCCCGATGTTGCCCATGCCGATCGAGCCCAGGGTGAGCCCCACCAGGCCGATGCCGTTGTGTGCGGTCTTCTCGGCCCAGCCCGCCGGCCCCCGCCGGGCGAGGCGGTCCTTGACGAAGAGCTTGCCGGCGAGCGCGAAGACGAGGGTCAGGATCGAGACCGCGACCGGGCGCCGCACCCCGTCCGGCGTGATCACCACCGCCACGTCGTGGTCGCTGCACGCGGCGAGGTCCACGTTGTCGTAGCCGACGCCGAAGCGCGCCACCACCGCCAGACGGCCGTTCGGGGTGAGGCTGCCGGCTCCGACCCGCGGGGCGAGGAGGATGAGCGCGTCGATGTCGGCGAGCTGTGCGGCGGAGATCTCCGCTTCCGGCTCCAGGTGGAAGAACTCGAGATCCGAGCGCTCCCGCAGCGGGGAGAGGTCGAGCTCGGGAAAGCTCGGGCTGCCGTCGGGCTTGCGGAAATCGGCGCTGAGCGCGACTCGGAACGTGGACATGAGACCCTCCTCAGCGTGCGCAACCGGTACGGATGGCGGACAGGCCCGCCGCCACGGCATCGCCCAGCACCCAGGAATCGGCCGAGTAGGCGATGAAGTCGAAGCCCTGCTCGTAGAGGGCGATTCCGGTATCGACGTCGGGCACCAGGCGCCCGAGCGAGGTACCGGTTGCGCGTCCGGCCTCGATCACGGCGTCGATGGCTTCGACGAAGCGGGGATGTGCGAAGTCGCCGGGGATCCCGAGCGAACAGGTCAGGTCGAAGTGGCCCACCCAGAGACAGTCCACCTCCTCGAGCGCGCCGATGGCCGCGGCGTTCTCGACCCCTTCGGTGTCCTCGATCTGCACGGCGAGCATGGTGCGGCGGTTCTGCGCCGCCAACTTCTCCATCGTCGGACCGGCCGTGTAGCAGTCCACCGCCGAACGCAGGACCACCCCGCGTGCGCCGGTCGGCACGTACTTCATCGACCGTATGATGGACTTCGCCTCGTCCGCGCTGCTCACCATCGGCAGCATGACCCCGTCGGCGCCCGCATCGAGGATGCGCGCGATGTCCCGGTAGTCGCGGGACGGGGAACGCACGATGGTGGGGAGCTCGGCGGCTCTCGCGTAGGTCATGACCCGCTTGACGGTCTCGATGCCGAAGCCGCTGTGCTCGGTGTCGAGCACCGCGTAGTCGCATCCCGCGTGCTTGAGGAGGTAGCCGATCCCCGGAGTGTCGAACTCGAAGATGAAGGTTCCGGCCTTGAGCCCGCGATGGGAGGCCATGCTCTTGAGGGGCGATTCGTTCAACGTTGCTCTCCCGTCTCAACTTCCAGGGTTCGACATGCTGGAATCGGGCGATGGATTCCCGTTTCCGCGGGAATGACGGCCATGGAGGGGGTGGTGCCTGTCGTGGGAGTGATGCGTCTTGCCCAGATGATGCCAGTCCCGCGTCACCTCCCGTCATTCTCGTCCCCTTCCGTCATTCCCGCGGAAGCGGGAATCCATTTCCGATCTTCTTCCCGTGCATTGCCGGCGCCTTCGCCCGGTCGAACTGCGGCGGATGCGGCAAGGTGGAATGGAGAGCGTCCCCGGGAGGTCCCGGCGGGCTACGAAGGGCAGGCGGCGGCGCCGAGGATCGCGCCCTGATCCCGGGACTGCACGATCACCGCACAGCCCTGGTTGGGGCCGAGGTGAAGGTCGGCGAGGGAGGCCTCCCACCGCTCTCCGTTCCACTCGCCCAGGCGCCGGAGCTCGCGCACGACATGGTGGTTGGTGAGCGTCTTGCCCTTGTTCTCGCCCGCCTCGATCACCGTCACGTGGCGGAGGTCGTAGCGGGCGAGCAGGACTTCGGCGTCGCTCCCTTCCGGCCCCGCTTCCACCGTGACCGTGAACCCTCCCGGCGCTTCCGCCTGCACCGATACCCGAGCCGGGCTCGGCGCGGCGCGTGCGCTCTCGATGAGGCGCAGCACGCTGCTCCGCCTCGATCCCACGGTCTGCGCCACTCCGTCCACCACGATCTGCGGAGTGTAGACCTGAGACCCCGGAATGCGTCCCGCGTAGACGCGCTGGCGCTCGGTGTACGCGGCGTCCGAGAAGACATCCTTCCAGCGCCCGTGGGAGCCGTACACGAGGTCGTCCCAGTAGTCGACGTGGAACTCGAGGGCGACGAGGTCCGCACGCTCCACGAGGTCTCCGAGAAACGCCTCCGCCGGCGGGCAGGAGTAGCAGCTCTGCGAGGTGAACAGCTCGACCACGCTCGGTTCGCCGGCTCGGGCCGCGATGCAGGAGAGCGCGAGCGCGACGAGGGGGACGAGCGGCGCCAGACGGCGCGAAGAGGAGCGCTCCTTGGAAACCTTGCGCGCCTCCGCGGCCGCTCGGCTCCGAAGACTCGGCGAATCAGGCGCGGGCCGGTGATCCGTGGTCATGCTCTGGTCCTCCTCGAGGGACTCACGCGGAATGGAGCACGAGGTTAACGCAAACGTGACGCCCCGGTGAGTCGGGGAGGCCCGGGGCGCTTCAAACGCCCATGATCGGGGCGACCCGCACCCCCCGCCGGTCATGT
>CAYFYD010000356.1:0-4835 GCA_964347195.1 uncultured Ectothiorhodospiraceae bacterium | reverse complement strand
TGACGGGTTCGGATGCCCGGACGAGCGCCCGACGTCGACTTTTGAATGGTCCTGAGGCCAGAGCGGCCCCTGTCGTCACGCCGCTGAGAGCGGTCTGCGAACCCGGTGGCTCCACCCCCGGCGCCAGTCCAGTCCTTCGAGCAGTGCCTCGAGCTGCGCGTGTCACGGGCGCATCATCCCGTCGCGCACCGCAGGCCAGGCAGAGCGGCCCTGCTCGAGGTCCTTCGACGCTCGCACCGCTTGCGCTGATTCCGCCACCCCGCGGTGAGATACCCGAGGCCGAAAGGGTAGACTCCGCACACATGCGGCAGGATTTCAATGGATTCCCGCTTCCGCGGGAATGACGACGGGGTAGACGCCGTCACATGCAGCAGGATGCGTCAGTGGCGGTACCGGACCTCGGATCGGAGCTTCGGCGATGCGACGTGATCGTCGTCGGGGCGGGCTTCTCCGGGATGTACCTGCTGCACCACCTGCGCGAACGGGGCTTCGATGCCCGGGCGATCGAAGCCGAATGACGACGGGGTAGACTCCGCGCATGCACCAGGATGTGTCAGTGGCGGTACCGGACCCCGGATCGGAGCTTCGGCGCTGCGACGTGATCGTCGTGGGGGCGGGCTTCTCCGGGATGTACCTGCTTCACCATCTGCGCGAGCGGGGCTTCGACGCCCGGGCGATCGAAGCCGGAGGCGACGTGGGGGGCACCTGGTACTGGAACCGTTACCCCGGGGCCCGGTGCGACATCGAGAGCCTCGCCTACTCGTACTCCTTCGACGAAGCATGGCAGCAGGAGTGGCGGTGGAAGGAACGCTACTCCGTGCAGCCGGACATCCTCGACTACGCGCGGGCCTTCGCCGAGCGCTTCGACCTGCGCCGCGACATCCACTTCGAAACCCGCGTCCGGTCGGCCCGCTTCGACCCGGAGCGCAACGAGTGGACGCTCGCCACCGACCGGGGGAGCCGCTTCGTCGCGCCCTTCTGCGTCATGGCGACCGGCTGCCTCTCGGTGCCCAAGGTGCCCGACCTCCCCGGCATCGACGACTTCGAGGGCGAGCGCTACCACACCGCACGCTGGCCCCACGAAACGGTGGACTTCAGCGGCAAGCGCACCGGAATCATCGGGACGGGCTCGTCCGCCGTTCAGTCCATTCCCGTCATCGCCCGGCAGGCGAAGCACCTCACGGTGTTCCAGCGGACGCCGAACTTCAGCATCCCCGCCTGGCAGGGGCCGCTCACGGACGAGGAAGACCGGCGGACCAAGCGCGACTACGCGAAGTACCGGGCGATCTCGCGCCGCTCGATCTGCGGCGACTTCGCGGAGGAGAACGTCATGGCGCTGCTCGAGGCGACGCCCGGGGAGCGGGAACGCGAGCTCGAGAAGCGCTGGCGCCTGGGCGGCTTCCACTACCAGTACGCCTTCAGCGACGCCCTCACCGACCCGGAGGCGAACGCGATCGCGGCCGATTTCGTGCGCGACAGGATCCGCGAGCGCGTCCACGACCCCGAGGTGGCCGAGATCCTCTGCCCCCGGGACCACCCCTTCGGCACCAAGCGCCTGTGCGTGGACACCGACTACTACGAGACCTTCAACCGCGACAACGTGACCTTGGTCGATCTGCGCCGCACCCCCATATCGAACATCGGCCGGCGCGCGGTGGTAACGAGCGCCGCCGAGCTCGAGCTCGACGCCCTCGTGCTCGCCACCGGCTTCGACGCAATGACGGGAGCCCTGACGAGCATCGACATTCGCGGTCCCGGCGGAGTCTCCCTGGAGGACGAGTGGGAGGGGGGCGCGCGCTCCTACCTCGGCCTCGCCGTCGCCGGCTTCCCCAACCTGTTCACGGTCACCGGCCCCGGAAGCCCTTCGGTGCTCGCCAACATGATGGTCGCGATCGAGCAGCACGTGCAGTGGATCGTCGGGTGTCTTTCCCATCTGCGCGAGCACGGCATCGAGCGGATCGAAGCGCGCGCCGAGGCGCAGCAGGCCTGGGTGGAGCACGTCAACGAGAGCGCCGAGCGCACCCTCTATCCGCGCGCGAACTCCTGGTACGTCGGCGCCAACGTGCCGGGCAAGGCGCGCGTGTTCCTGCCCTACGTCAACGGCGTCAAGACCTACGACGACATCTGCGAGCGGGTACGGGCCAAGGGCTACGAAGGGTTCCGGCTCGACCGGGGCGGCTCCGCCCGCGCGCGGGCTCACGGTGTCGCTTCGCAGTCGCGGCGGTAGTGCGCCGGGCGGCTCCGCCCGCCCGGGGGCTCACACGTCGTAGGCAGTAGAGGCGACCGCGCCGCCGCTCCCCGTCCAGTCGGTGTGGAAGCGCTCCCCCCGCGGACGGTCCACCCGCTCGTAGGTGTGGGCGCCGAAGTAGTCGCGCTGCGCCTGGAGCAGGTTGGCCGGCAGCCGGGCCGAGCGGTAGGCGTCGTACCAGGAGAGCGCGGACGCGATCGCGGGCAGGGGAAGCGCGAGATCGACCCCGAGGTGCGCCGTCCGGCGCCAGCCGGGCTCCGCCTCGCGCAGGCTCCGGGCGAAGAACTCGTCGAGGAGCAGGTTCTCGAGGTCCGGGGCCGCCTCGAACGCGTCCCGGATGTTGTCGAGGAAACGGCTTCGAATAATGCAGCCGCCCCGCCATATCGAGGCCACGTCGGCATGGCGCAGCTCCCATCCGTGCTCGGCCGCCGCCGCGCGCATCAGCGCGAAGCCCTGCGCGTAGGAGACGATCTTGGCCGCGTAGAGGGCATCGTGGACATCGCCGAGCGCAGCCTCCCGATCGCCTTCGAAAGGCGGACGCGTCGTGCCGAGGCGCGCCGCGGCCCGCACCCGCTCGTCTTTCATCGCGGAGAGGCAGCGCGCGAAGACCGCCTCGCCGATGAGGGTGAGGGGGGTGCCGAGCTCGAGCGCGCTGGCGACGGCCCACTTGCCGGTGCCCTTCTGGCCGGCGGCGTCGAGGATGCGGTCCACGAGGGGCGCGCCGTCGTCGTCCCTGCGGGCGAGGATGTCGCTCGTGATCCCGATGAGATAGGAATCGAGCACCCCGCGCTGCCATTGTGCGAACACGCCGGAGAGCGCGCCGGCCTCGAGCCCCAGGCCCTCGCGCATGAGGTGCCAGGCCTCGCAGATGAGCTGCATGTCTCCGTACTCGATGCCGTTGTGCACCATCTTCACGTAGTGGCCGGACCCGCCGTCGCCCACCCAGCGACAGCAGGGCTCCCCGTCGACCTTCGCGCTGATCGCCTGGAAGATCTCCCGCACCCGGGGCCAGGCGGCGGGATTGCCTCCCGGCATGATCGAGGGGCCGTGACGCGCCCCTTCCTCGCCGCCCGAGATCCCCGCACCGATGAACGCGATGCCCCGGCGCGCGAGCGTCTCCGCCCGCCGGCTGCTGTCGGCGTAGAGGGAGTTGCCGCCGTCCACGATCACGTCCCCCTCGTCGAAATGCGGCAGAAGGCCCTCGATGAAACGGTCGACGACGGGACCCGCCTTCACCATCAGCACCACCGCCCGCGGGCGCTCGAGCGCGGCAGCCAGCGCTTCGAGGCTGCGGGCGCCGGCGATCGCGGTCCCTTCCGCCGGCCCCGCGAGGAACTCGTCCACCTTGGAGACGGTGCGGTTGAACACCGCGACCCGGAAGCCGCGCTCGTCCATGTTGAGCGCGAGGTTCTGGCCCATCACCGCGAGCCCGATCAGGCCGATGTCCGCTTTACGCATCTCCCTTCGGTCCTCGTCTCTCGTCGACACCCTCCTCGCCGCGCCCACCCATCGCCTTTGTGCCGGTAGCGCTACTCGAGATCGCACACCTGATCGAAAACGGCGATCGAGACATGCGCGCAGGCCGCCTTCACCGTGTGCCAATCATGCCACCGGGGAGCGAGGCCCTTGTATTCGGGCAGCTCCGTCTCTTCCAGATCGTAAGGCAGGGCGTTCGCAAGCTGCACTTGCAGTTGTTGAAGGGACGACTCTCCGTTCTCCTGCCGGTACAGCACGTCGAAGGAGCGTAGCGCGTCCGCCGTGGGGCCATCGCCCATGCGCTCCGAGAGCGCCGCGAAGTCGATGTAGTCCCGCGTTGCGTTGCGCCTGAGGATCAGCACGCCCTTGATACGGAGGATCTCCGCCTCGGTGGGAATGGTCAGCGCCACTCCGCGATGGTTCAGGGTCGTCGTTTCCAGCGGCTCGTCGCGGATTAGCTGCCGCACCCCCGTCTCGATACCGTCGAGATTCCCGAGGATCGCCACCGGACGCATCACGCGCGCAGTTCTCCAGCCCGCCACCGATTCCAGTCGAGCGAGGACCTCGTCGAAGCGGTGACGGAGATCGCTCAGAACGTGGTCCGCATCACGGGAGAAGCGATGTCGGGCATGGATGGCCGCGGCCGTTCCGCCGACCAGCACCGCTTCGGGCAGGATCTCTTGCCGGCGCGACGCGCACGACAGCACCACCTCCCAATCAGGGAGCGGTGCGGTGCTCTTCGACATAGTGCATCCAGAAGTGGTGGCGCTGAGCGTAAGGATCGGCCACGCGAGGTGCGCAGACGCGCTCGATCTTGTCCAGAAGCGACGGGAACCGGAGAGCGGCGCGACGCAGCTCGGCCCAATCCCGCCACCGGCCACGGGAGATCACGTCGTCTATGCCGGCAAGGGTGACGCGCTGGTGGTTGAGATGGCGGTGCAGCATCGTGGCCCGCGACCACTTCGGGTGTCGGAACGGAGAGAGCGATCGCCCGGCTGGCACCGGCGGACGAATATGGTCGGGGCGCCGCCGGCGTGTCAAGGTTCACCCCTGACAGGCCAGGACCATTCAGAAGTCGAGTTGCGGGGTTCGAAGTACTGGAATCAGGCGA
>CAYFYD010000355.1:0-4846 GCA_964347195.1 uncultured Ectothiorhodospiraceae bacterium | reverse complement strand
GCCCCTTCCGTCATTCCCCGTGCCCCTTCCGTCATATCCGCACCGCCTTCCGTCATTCCCGCGTCCCGTTCCGTTGTATCCGCGCCCCCTTCCGTCATTCCCGCGGAAGCGGGAATCCATTCCGGTCAACGAGCCCCGAGGCTCGAGCTCTGAAGAGCCTTGCGGATCCTCCGGTCCGTTCAGGGCGGCGAGGCGGGGGACGCCGGTGGTCGAGCACTCGCGTTTTCCCGCTCCCCACCCCCACCGGCCGGGCTACGTCGACCCGCGCACCCGGGGGCGGCCGGAAGCACGGGCCGGGGCCCGCGCCCCGGAGAGATGACGCGCGCTGATGGGGAGGGAGCTGTACCGCCCGGGCGCGGTCGTCGTGGGACTGAGCGTCCTCCTCGCCCTGACCAAGCTGGATGTGCTCGCGCTCCAGGCCTTTCCCGAGGCGCTGATCCAGGGCTTCACGTTCGCGGAGTGGGTCAACGCGGTCGAGGACTGGTTGCGGGAGCACTACCGCTGGCTGACGCGCGGCATTGCCGAGGGGCTCGAGGTGGCGCTCGGGGTGGCGGAGAGCATCCTGCTCGGACTGCCGTGGCTCGTCGTCGCGCTCGGCATCGCGCTGGTCGCGCTCCGCTACGGGGGACTCCGCCTGGCGCTCTTCTGCGTGGCCGCGGTCGCCTTCTGGGGCGTGGTGGACATGTGGAAGCCGGCGATGGAGACGCTGAGTCTCATCGGTATCTCCGTGATCCTCTCGGTGATCATCGGGGTGCTGGCCGGAGTGGCGTGCTCGCAGAGCAACGTGCTGTGGTCGATGGTGCGCCCGGTGCTCGACACGATGCAGACGATGCCTACCTTCGTCTATCTCATCCCCGCCATCTTCTTCTTCGGCATCGGCGATCCGCCGGCGGTCGCCGCCACCGTCATCTATGCCCTCCCGCCCGCGGTGCGCCTGACCAACCTCGGAATCCGTCAGGTCTCGGCGGAGACGGTGGAAGCGGCTCGGGCCTTCGGTTCCACCACGGCCCAGACCCTGATCAAGGTGCAGCTTCCTCTCGCGATGCCCTCGATCATGATGGGCATCAACCAGACCGTGATGATGGGGCTCGGCATGGTCGTGATCGCGACCTTCATCGGCGCCGGCGGCCTCGGCTACGAGGTGTGGGGAGCGTTGCGGCGGATCAAGGTCGGATGGGCGCTGGAGGGCGGCCTGTGCATCGTCTTCATGGCGATCCTGTTCGACCGGCTCGGCTACGCGATGAGCCAAGCGCGGGAGGGTCGCGCCCTGTCGCGCTTCCACCTGCTTCCGCAACGCTTCGAGCACCAGCCCCTGGCGCGGGCGACCGAGCGGGTCATCGGCGTCGTCTACGCGCGGTGCGGCGCCGTCTCGCGCGGATTCACCGCGTTCCTCGCCTACCTCGTGGAACGGGGCCTGCGTCCGGTCACCGGCGGCGACAGCGCTCGCCGGCTCGGGGACCTCATCACCCGCCACGCGTTCTTCGTGACCAGTCTCGCCCTGCTCGCCGGCCTCGTCGTCATCGACCGCTACTTCGCGAGCTTCGGCACCTTCCCGGAAGCATGGGAGTACTCGATCCGCAAGCCGGTGGACCGGGCGTTGAACGAGCTCAAGGTCCACGAGGGGTTCTATGCGTTCACCACCTTCATCCGCGCCGCGGTGTTCACCTGGATCCTCGATCCCCTCGCGGACGGGCTTGCCTGGCTTCCCTGGTGGTACTTCACCGGGCTCGTCGCCCTCGTCGCATGGATGTCGGCGGGCCGCACGGTGGCGCTGGTCTCGGTCGCCTGCCTGGTCTTCATCGGCGCCGTCGATCTCTGGTCGGTCTCCATGTTCACCCTCGCGACCATTCTCGCCTCGGTGCTCATCTGCATGCTGATCGGGCTGCCGATCGGCATCCTCGCCGCATGCAGCAACGTCGTCGAAGCCATCGTGCGTCCCATCCTCGACGCGATGCAGACCATGCCGCCCTTCGTCTATCTGGTGCCGGTCCTGATGTTCTTCGGCGGCAACGTCGTGTCCGCGGTCATAGCCACGGTGATCTACGCGGTGCCTCCCCTCATCCGGTTGACGAATCTCGGGATCCGGGAGGTCTCGACGCAGTCGATCGAGGCGGCGGACTCCTTCGGCTCCACGTTCCTGCAGACGATGACCAAGGTGAAGCTGCCCCTCGCGTTGCCATCCATCATGATGGGCGTCAATCAGGCGGTCATATTCGCGGTGGCGATGACGGTCATCACGCCGCTCATCGGCGGCGCGGGGCTCGGCCAGGAGGTGTTCACCGCTCTGTCGGTGGTGGACACCGGCAGGGGGTTCGAGGCGGGGCTGGCCATCGTCTTCATCGCGGTCGTCATGGACCGCATCACCCAAGCGTGGAGCCGCCAGCGCCAGATTGCGCTCGGGCTCGAGTCATGAGCGGGGAGGCTCGTCTCTCATTGGACGAGCAGGGCTCTTCAAGACTCGAGTTTCGGGATTCGTTGGCCGAAATGGATTCCCGCGGAAGCGGGAATCCATCGCATGATTCCAGTGTTCGACTTCCGAATGTTCCTGATTGGACAAAGCCGGTGCTTCCCACGAAAAGCCGGTGCTTCCCACGACGGGCGCTTTCTCGTAAGTTTGCCCGATTCCTGACCGACAGACGGACCGAGGAGGCCCGGTATGAAACGCAACCCGTTGATACGACGTCTATGGGCCGCGGCGGCGGGGCTGGCGCTGGCTCTCGCTTCCGGTGTCTCCGCGGCCGATTCCGGAGGCGTCATCACCTTCCACGAAGGCGACTGGACCGGGAATCTCATCAACGGAAAGATCGTCGAGCTCATTCTGACCGAGGACCTGGGATACGAGGTCGAATATGTCTTCCTGCCCGCCGGCCCGCCCGCTTGGGAGGCGATCCTCGCCGGGGACATCGATGTCGCGTTCGAGTTCTGGCCGACGGCGAGCCCCGAACGCCACGAGTACATCACGGAGTTCGGCGGCGACGGATCGGTCGAGTTCTTCGGCGAGACGGGCCTCGTCGGGGAGAGCGGCTGGTGGGTGCCGCGCTACGTGATCGAGGGCGACGCGGAGCGTGGTATCGAGCCCGCGGCGCCGGAGCTCGAGAGCTGGGAGCAGCTCAACCAGTACGCCTCCATCTTCTCGGCCCCGGAGACGGGAGAGAAAGGGCGCCTCGTCGCCTGTCCGATCCCGGCCTGGCAGGTCGGCGACGAGATTCGGGTCAAGAACCTGGATCTGCAGTACGAGCCGGTGGCGCTCGGTACCGAGGTCGCGCAGTGGGCGGAGCTCGAATCGCACTACGCCCGCGGTGCGCCGATCCTGATCTACATGTGGGCCCCGCACTGGACCCACGCCAAGTACGACATGGTGCGCATCCGGCTTCCGGAGTACACCGACGAGTGCTGGGACGACGCGGGCGGTGGCTGGCGGGAGGACGCGGTCTGCGACTGGCCCGACGACATCCCCTACAACTTCGGGAGTCCCACGCTCGAGGAGCGCTATCCCGAGGCCCACCACGTCGTGACCCGGTTCAAGCTGACCAACCAGCAGCAGACCGGCATGGTCTACGAAGTCGATGTCAATGGACGCGAGGTGGAAGAGGTGGTGCGCGAGTGGATGGCCGCCAACGAGGACCTCTGGCGCGCGTGGCTGCCCGGGTAGGGGTCGGGCAGGTTGCCGTGTGCCGATGACGCTTGGCCCGTGGCTCCCCGCAACCCGCAGACAGACGACAATACGTAAAGGAGTGAAGCGGATGTTCGACAAAAAGCTGATGCGCCGACTCTCGGTCGCGATTGCCGGCGTGGTGCTTGCGCTGTTTGCCAGTGTTTCTCCGGCCGGGTCGAAGGGCCTGATCAAGTTCCACGAGGGTGACTGGACCGGCAACCTCATCCAGGGAAAGATAGCCGAGCTCATTCTCACCGAGGAGCTGGGCTACGAGGTCGAGTACGTGTTCCTGCCCGCCGGCCCGCCCGCTTGGGAGGCGATGCTGGCCGGTGACATCGACATCGCCTTCGAGTTCTGGCCCACCTACGCTCCGGAGCGCCACCACTACATCGCGGAGTTCGGCGGGGACGGCTCCGTCGAGTACTTCGGCGATACGGGCCTCGTCGGCCGGAGCGGCTGGTACGTCCCGCGCTACATGATCGAGGGGGACGAGAGCCGCGGCATCGAGGCGATGGCCCCGGATCTGGAGAGCTGGGAGCAGCTCAACCAGTACAAGGACCTCTTCGCGACGCCGGAGACCGCACCCAGGGGACGTCTGCTCGCCTGCCCCATCCCCGCCTGGCAGGCCGGCGACGAGCTCCGGGTCGAGAAGCTGGAGCTCGATTTCCATCCCGTGGTGCTCGGCACCGAGATCGCCCAGTTCGCCGAGCTGGAATCCGCCTACTCGCGTGGTGAGCCCCTGCTGCTCTTCTCATGGGAGCCGCACTGGACCCACGCCCGGTACG
Organism: uncultured Ectothiorhodospiraceae bacterium; assembly: GCA_964347195.1. Taxonomy (GTDB): domain Bacteria; phylum Pseudomonadota; class Gammaproteobacteria; order HK1; family HK1; genus JAJEAD01. The sequence continues at coordinate 406 of CAYFYD010000355.1, read as the reverse complement.
ACTTGGTGAAGCTCCGCCTGCCCGAGTTCACCGACGAGTGCTTCGACGCGGAGAAGGGCTGGGTGGAGCCCTGCGACTGGCCGGACGAGCTGCCCTTCAACTTCGGCAGCGTCACGCTCGCGGACCGCCACCCCGCTGTCCACCACTTCATCCGGAACTTCAAGATGACCAACGAGCAGCAGACCGCCATGGTCTTCGAGGTGGACGTCAAGGAGCGCGAAATCGAAGAGGTGGTGCGCGAGTGGATGGCCGCCAACGAGGATCTGTGGCGGTCGTGGCTGCCCATGTAGCCTTGCCCGCATTTCACTACCTGAGCTCCCTGCGGACGTCGACCACAAAGCGGTGAACGAGCAGGACCATTCAGAAGTCGAGCTGCGGGGTTCGAAGTACTGGAATCAGGCGATGG